>JARKSS010000118.1 GCA_029974175.1 Vicinamibacterales bacterium | reverse complement strand
ACAACGCGCTGCGGTTGCTCGAGGAATGGCTGCGCCAGGAGGACGGCGAGGCGGCGGCGGCGCCGCTCGCCGAGCAGGCCGGTCAGGCACGCGCGTCGTTCAACCGCCGCTTCTGGTACGAGCCGGGCCGCTACCTGTACGACGTCGTGGACGGCGAGCGCGGAGACGACGCGTCGTGCCGGCCGAACCAGGTGCTGGCCATCTCGCTGCCACACGCGGTGCTCGACCGCGGCAGGTGGGCGGCGGTGCTCGACGTCGTCGAGCGGGAGTTGCTGACACCGTTCGGGCTGCGGACACTGGCGCGAGGGGAGCGCGACTACAAGGCGCAGTACTACGGGGACCTGCGGGCGAGGGACGCGGCGTATCACCAGGGCACGGTGTGGGCCTGGCTCATCGGCCCGTTCGTTGACGCCTGGCTGAAGCTGCACCCGGGCGATCGCGAGGGCGCGCGGCGGTTCCTCGAGCGCTTTCCCGATGCGATGGGGCGGTCCTCGGTCGGGACGCTTGCCGAGATCTTCGACGCCGAGCCCCCTTTTGCACCGCGCGGGTGTGTCGCGCAGGCGTGGAGCGTCGCCGAGGTGCTGCGGGCCTGGCTGAAGGCGTCGCCCGGCACGTGATCGCGCTACAATGCGGTCGCCCCCAAGACCCGGAGGCGCCCATGACGCTCGACCTGGTACCCGTCTCGATCCCGCCCGACGCCAACGTCATCATCGGACAGTCGCACTTCATCAAGACGGTCGAGGATCTCTACGAGGTGATGGCCACCTCCGTCCCCCGCGCGGCGTTCGGCCTGGCGTTCAACGAAGCGTCGGGGCCCTGCCTGACCCGCGTGGAGGGCAATGACGCCGACCTGCAGCAGGCGGCGATTACGGCCGCGTCCGCGCTGGCCGCCGGGCACGTATTCGTGCTCTACCTGCGCGGGGCCTTCCCCATCAACGTGCTCGACCGGATCAAGGCGTGCCCGGAGGTCTGCAGGATCTTCTGTGCCACCGCCAACCCGCTCCAGGTGGTCGTCGCCCGCTCCGAGCAGGGGAGCGGCGTCCTGGGGGTGATCGACGGCGCCTCGCCTGGCGGCGTCGAGCAGGACGCGGACCGGGAGGCAAGACGGGCGTTCCTGCGCACGATTGGCTACAAGCGGTAGCGCGCGGAGGCTCCCGTGAACGCCAACCAGCCGCCAGCGGGCGTTGAGGCGTTCGAGCGCGCGCTCCGCGAGCGGAGCGCCTGGCTCGACGCCATCTTCGACGCATCGCGAGACGGCATCATCGTCGAAGAAGACGAGCGGATCGTCTTCGTGAACCGCGCCTACGTGCGGCTCTACGGGTACGACCGTCCCGAGGAGCTGATCGGCCGGCACGTCTCGATCGTGCAGGCGCCGGCCGACAACGAGCGGATGCTCGACTTCGGGCGGCGGCGCCTGGCAGGGGAGCGGGTCCCGGAGATCTACTACTTCACGGGACGGCGGCGCGACGGCTCGGCCCTCGAGGCCGAGGCGTCCGTGGCCATCGCGACCATCGCCGATCGCAACGTCATCGTCACCGTCGTCCGGGACGTGTCCGAGCGGCGCCGCGCGGAGACCGAACGAGCCAAGCGGCTGGTCGAGCACGCGCTCCGCCTCGAGGCCCAGGCGGCGCAGAAGCGTATGGAGGCCCTCTACCGCGAGGCCGACGAGGCCAGCCGCCTGAAGGACGAGTTCCTCGCGACCCTGTCGCACGAGCTTCGAACGCCGCTGAACGCCATGCTCGGATGGGCACGGCTGCTTCGCGGCGGCACGCTCGACGCGGTGACGCAGGACCGCGCGCTCGAGTCGATCGAACGCAACACGCAACTGCTCGCCCAGCTCGTCTCCGACATCCTCGACGTGTCCCGGATCATCACCGGCAAGCTCAGGCTCGACCGCGGCCCCGTCGACCTGGTGCCCCTGGTGGAAGCGGCGCTCGAGTCGGTCCGTCCCGCTGCCGACGCCAAGAACCTGAAGATGGCGCTGCACGTCGAGGGGAGGCTCGAGCCGTTCCTGGCCGACGGCGACCGGTTGCTGCAAGTCGTGTGGAATCTCCTGGCCAACGCGGTGAAGTTCACGCCGGAAGGTGGCCGGGTGGACGTCCGGGTGGCGGGCCGCCCCGGCAGCGTTGAGATCACCGTGCAGGACAACGGGGTTGGGATTGACCCCGGCTTCCTGCCTTACGTCTTCGACCGCTTCCGGCAGGCCGACGCATCCACGACCCGCACGCACGGCGGCCTGGGACTCGGCCTCTCGATCGTCAGGCACCTGGTCGAGCTGCACGGGGGAACCGTCGAAGCGGCGAGCGATGGTGGGGGGTGCGGCGCGCGGTTTACCGTGCGGCTGCCTGCTCGGCCCGTGTCCGCAGCGGGGCCGCCCCCCGCGGCTCTCCTCGCGCCGACCGTGGCGGCCGGCACGCCTTGCAGTCAACGGCTTCTCGAGAACCTTCGGGTGCTGGTGGTGGACGACGAGGCCGATGCCCGCGCGCTGATGCTGACGGCCCTCCAGGCCGAAGGGGCCGCGGTCGTGACATCGGCCTCGGCGAGGCAGGCTCTGGACGTCCTGCCCGACTTCCGTCCCGACGCCCTGCTGGCGGACATCGGGATGGCGGGCGAGGACGGCTATTCACTGATCCGAAAGGTGAGGATGCTGCCCGACCCCGCGATGGCGCGAGTGCGCGCCGTGGCGGTGACGGCCTACGCCCGGGCCGAGGATCGCCAGGCGGCGATCGACGCCGGGTTCGACCGCCATCTGGCGAAACCGTTCGAGCCGTCGGAACTCGTTTCGCTCGTCGCGACGCTGTGCAAGGGCCGGGAGCGGGAATAGGACGCGGTCAGATCAGGATTTCGACCTTCCCCTTCGCCTTCAGCTGCTCGACGAAGGCCGCGGTCTTCTCCTGCAGCTGCTGCTGCCTGAGGAACTCGCTCAGCTCGCCCTTCACCTCGTCAAGAGGAACCGTTCTAGCCGGGCGGTGCTCGCCCACCTTGATGACGTGGTAGCCGAAGGTGGTCTCGACCACCTCGCTGACCTGGCCGGGCTTGAGGCTGAAGGCGGCCTCCTCGAAGGCCGGGACCGTCTGCCCGCGCACGATGAAACCGAGGTCGCCGCCGCTGACGGCGCTCCCCTGGTCCTGGGAGTGCTGCTTGGCCAGGGCCGCGAAGTCTTGGCCTTTGAACGCCGCGGCACGAACCCGGTCAGCCTCGGCGCGGGCGGCGCGACGGGCGGCCGCGTCTGCCTTCTCGGGCACCCGTATCAGGATGTGCGACGCGCGGACCGCCTCGGGCTGCTGGAAGCGCTCGGGGTTCTTCTTGTAGAACTCGTCGAGCTGCCGCTCGTCCACCGAGACGGTCGGCACCACGACCGCCTCGACCAGCTTCATGGCCGCCAGCTGCTCGCGGAACTCCGCGGCCAGTTTCTCGGGTGTCGTGCCCCGCTCGGCGAGGGCCGCCTTGAAGGCCGCCTCGTCGGGGAACTGTTTCCGGATCTCGGTCAGCTGCGAGGTGACTTCGGCCTTGGGGACCGGGGTCTTCCGCGCCTCCGACTCCTGCACGAGCAGGCGGAAGCCGACGAGCTGATCGAGCAGCTGGCGGTAGATGACGTCGCGGCGATCGGCGGGCACGGCCACGCCGGCCTGCGCCTCGAGGTTTCGCACGGCCTGCTCGAACTCAGCCTTGGTCACCTCACGGCCGTTCACCCGCGCGAGGACGTCAGGCAGCTCGGCGGGAACCGGCTTGGGAGCCGCGGGAGCGGGTGTTTGCGCGGCAGATGCCGCCGGGGCCGCAGCCTTCGCGGCCTCCGGCGTGCTCTTCTTGCACCCCCCGCCGAGTCCGAGGCTGACGAGAGCAACGAGTCCGACGATGGAAATCTGGACTGTGATCTTCACGGCTGTTCTCGCCCGCCCGGCGTGACCTTCGTGTTGACACGTGCGATGATGAGGCTCACTCTGACTGCTTCCGCTCAGACTGCGAGGGAGCGAATCAACGGGCGGGTTCGATAGGCTCGTGACGCGGAGAGAGCTGGCAGGCGAATGAACACTCGCGTTCAGCGTAGCAGAGGGCCACGCGGGTGGGAAGGGAAAAACCGGGTCCTAGGCAGCCGGGTGCGCGCCCGTACGGCGGCGCCGCACGTAGCGGTTCGCGTGCTCGGCCAACTCGTCTGGAAGGCAGGGCTTGGTGATGATCGCTTCGAAGCCTGCCGCCTCGAGCAGGTTCGAAGCCAGTGGCGCCTGGGCCGTGAGAGCGACAACCGGCACGTCGCGCGTGGCGCGGTCCTGCTTGAGCCGCCGCGTGGCCTCGCAGCCGTCGATGCCGGGCAGCGCCAGGTCCATGAGCACGAGGTCGGGACGCTCCTGGTGAGCCAGCGCGAGCGCCTCAAATCCGTCGCGGGCCTTCACGACACGGAAGCCCGCCAGGGTGAGGTACATCGCATACATCTCGCGGCAGTCGAGATAGTCGTCCACGAGCAGGACAAGCGGTCGCTTCTCGTCGTGACGCCGCGTGTCACCCGCATGCCCGGTTGTAGTTCCATGCTGCACAAGCGTAGGCAAATCTGTCACGCGGCGCGTCAGCAGACGAGCTGCATGCTCCTTCGTTGGCTCCCCGTGCAAGAGCGCTGCCGTGCCACCTTCGTGCCTCGCCCCCAGGGAGGTGCTCGTACATGGTTTCGGGTGCAGACGAGGATTTCGATAGAACCAGCCCGTCCTTGACCGGGACCACTCCGGGCGGAGCGTCCGGGGAAAGCACGTCCGGCGAAAGCGCATCCTCGCAGCTTTTCGAGCGGTGGTTCGGCCTCTCCGCAGGCGGGACCAGCGTCCGTACCGAGGTGCTCGCCGGCGTGACCACGTTCGCCACGATGGCCTACATCCTGGTGGTTCAGCCAGCGATCCTGTCTACCGACCTGGCGGGCCGGCCGTTGGGCCTCGACTTCGGCGCGGTGTTCGTCGCAACCTGCCTCGGTTCGGCCTTCGCCTCTCTCCTCATGGGGCTCTACGCCGGCTACCCGATCGCGCTGGCGCCCGGCATGGGCGAGAACGTGTTCTTCGTCACGGTGGTCATGGGGCTGGCCGCCCTCGGTGTCGCCCAGCCGTGGCAGGTGGCGCTCGGGATGGTCTTCGTGTCGGGCCTGGCGTTCATCCTGCTGACGCTGGTGGGCCTGCGGGAGGCGCTGATCGACGCCATCAGTCCCAGCATGCGGGCCGCCATTGCGGTCGGGATCGGGTTGTTCATCGCCTTCCTGGGGCTGCGGCAGGGTGGGCTCGTGGTGGGGCGGCCGACGACGCTGGTCGGGCTCAATCCCGAGCTGCGCTCGGCGGAGGTTGGCGTTTTCGCAGCCGGCCTGCTGCTTTCCTCGGTCCTGCTCGCGCGCCGGGTGCGTGGCGCGCTGCTCTGGGGAATGGCCGGGTCGGCGGTGGTCGCCGCGCTGCTGGGCAAGGTGACGTTCAAGGGGATCATCGCCCTCCCGCAGGTTGCCCACTCGGCGGTGCTGGCGATGGATCCCCTCGGTGCGCTCGAGCCGCGCCTCATCCCGTTCGTGATCGTGTTCCTGTTCATGGGGCTGTTCGACACGGTTGGAACGCTGGTGGGCGTCTCCGAGCAGGCGGGGCTGCTCCGCGGCGGGCGGCTGCCGCGGGCGAACCGGGCGCTGCTCACCGACGCCGCGGGAATCACCGTGGGTGCGGCGCTCGGCACGAGCACGATCACCTGCTACATCGAGAGCGCGGCCGGCGTGTCGGCCGGGGGGCGGACCGGGCTGACGGCGGTGGTCGTGGGGGCCCTGTTCCTCGTGTCGGTCTTCTTCGGTCCCCTGGTCGCGGCGCTCGGATCGTACGGGCCCATTACCGCGCCCGCGCTCGTGCTCGTGGGGTCGATGATGATGGCGAACGCGGCTCGCGTCGCCTGGGACGACCTTTCCGAGGCGCTGCCGGTGTTCCTGACGGTGGTCGGCATCCCGCTCACCTCGTCGATCGCCGACGGCCTCGCGCTGGGCTTCGTGGCGTACCCCGTGGTGAAGCTGCTGGCAGGGCGGCGGCGGGAGGTCGGATGGCTCTCGTACCTCATGGCCGCGCTGCTGCTCGCGTACTTCGTGTTGGTGCGCCACCAGCTCGGTTGAAAAACGGGAATCGGCTCAGTGAAGTTTGCTACGATGGTAGGTCGCTGGCCGGGGGCCTGAGGTTTATGGAGACGACCGTTCGGCGGATCGCCGGGGAACTCGGGATAGGGGACGACCAGGTGGAGACGGTGCTGCGGCTGCTCGCCGACGGCGCCACCCCGCCTTTCCTCGCGCGATACCGCCGGGAGGTCACGGGCGGGCTCGACACCGCGCGGCTGCGCGCGATCGAGGAGCGGGTGCACCACGTGCGCGAGCTCGACGAGCGTCGCGCCTTCATCCTGAAGAGCATCAGCGAACAGGGCCGGCTTACGCCGGAGCTGCAGACGGCCATCGCCACGGCCGAGAACCGCGCGCGCCTCGAGGATCTCTACCTCCCGTTCAGGCAGAAGCGCAAGAGCCGGGCCGCGCAGGCACGCGAAGCCGGCCTCGAGCCGCTCGCCGATTCGCTGCTCGACAACCACGACCTGGTGCCACAGCAGGAGGCCGAGCGCTACGTGGACGCCGCGCGTGGGGTGCCCGACCGGGCGGCGGCCCTCGACGGGGCGCGTTGGATCCTGCTCGCGCGCTTCTCCGAGGACGCGCCGTTGCTCGAGGCGATCCGCCGCTACGTGCTCGATCACGGCGTGCTCCAGTCGCGCGTGATCGAAGGCCGCCAGGAGAAGGGCGCGCGGTTCGCGGAGTTCTTCGCCCTGTCCGAGCCCGTCCGCTCGATCTCCGCCACGCGCGTGCTGGGCGTCCTGCGGGGCCGCAAGGAGGGGGTGCTGCGCGTGTCGCTTGCGCTTCCCGGTCCCGAGCCCGCTCCCGCGGCGGCGGCGCCGCCGGCAGCCCCGGCCGCCGACCCCCTCGAGGTGAAGCCGCCCGCCGCCACGCCCGAACCGCCGCGCGAGCCGCCGAGCGTCCCCGAGCAGCTGATCGCCGAGCGCTTCGGGATCGTCAACGAAGGGCGGGCCGCTGACGCGTGGCTGTCTGAGACGGTGCGCCGTGCGTGGAAGATGAAGATCTTTCCGTACGTGCAGGTGGAGGTCGAAGGGCACCTGCGCGAGCGCGCCGAGCGCGAGGTGATCCACTCGTACGCGCGCTGCCTCCGCGACCTGCTGATGGCCGCGCCCGCTGGCCCGCGACCCGTCCTTGGCCTCGACCCCGGCCTGCGGACCGGCGTGAAGGCGGCCGCCGTGGACGCCGCCGGCATGGTGCTCGAGACGGCGACCGTGTTCCCGCATCAGCCCCGCAACGAGTGGGACCAGGCGTGCGAGACGCTGGCCGGCCTGATCGAGCGCCACGGCGCCGAGCTGGTGGCGATCGGCAACGGCACCGGGTCGCGCGAGACCGATCGGCTGCTGTCGGACATCGCGAAGCGGCGCCAGGACCTCAAGTTCAACAAGGTGATCGTGTCGGAGGCGGGCGTCTCGTCGTACGGCTCGTCCCGTCTGGCGGCGCGCGAGCTGCCCGAGCTGGATGCACCGCTCCGCGCCGCGGTCACCGTCGCGCGGCGGGTGCAGGACCCGCTGTGCGAGCTGGTGAAGGTCGAGCCGCGCACCATCGGCGTCGGCCAGTACCAGCACGACGTGAACCAGGCGCACCTGTCGAGGGCGCTGGAGGCGGTGGTGCAGGACTGCACCGCCGAGGTCGGCGTGGACGTCAACACCGCGTCCTCCGCCCTGCTCGGCCGCGTCCCGGGTTTGAGCCACCGGCTTGCCGACAACATCGTGGCCGTGCGGAACACGGTCGGCCCCTTCGCCACGCGCGAGGACCTTCGCCGCGTGCCGGGCATGACCGAGCGCGCCTGGGAGCAGTCGGCCGGCTTCCTGCGCATCGTCGGCGGCCCGCAGCCGCTCGATGCGACGCGCATCCACCCCGAGTGCTACGCTGTCGTCGAGGCGATTGCGGCAAAGGCCGGCCGCCCCGTGGCCGAGTTGATTGACCATCCGGAGGCCCTCGAAGGCCTGTCGCCCGAGGAGTTCGTTGACGAGCAGCACGGGCTGCCCACGCTCACCGACGTCTTCTCCGAGCTGCGCGCGCCCGGACGGGACCCCCGGCCCGCATTCCGCCTCGCGACATTCCAGGAAGGCCTCGACGATCTGTCGGACCTGAAGCCGGGGATGGTGCTCGAGGGCGTGGTGACCAACGTCGCCAGTTTCGGAGCCTTCGTGGACATCGGCGTGCACCAGGACGGCCTGGTCCACGTGTCGCGCCTCGCCGATCGCTTCGTCAAGGACCCGCACGAGGTCGTGAAGACGGGCGAGGTGGTTCGCGTGAAGGTGCTCGAGGTTGACCTCGAGCGGAAGCGAATCGCCCTGACGATGCGATTCGAGAAGAAGCCAGCCGCGCGCCACGCGCCGCAGCGGCCGGCGCGCGAGGCGGCGCCCGCCGGGGCGTCGCGGGGAGCGCGCCGGAAGCCCCCGGTGCAGGTGCCGTCTCCCTCGTCGCGGCAGCCGGCCGCCGAGACGGCGATGGCCGCCGCCTTCTCGCGCCTGCTGAAGCGGTCCTGAGGGCCGGGCGCCTTCGATGCTGCTCGTCCTGCGCCTCGGCGTCGTGGCGGCCGCTGTCGTCGCGGCGTTGTTCCCGCTGCCGCCGGCGCTCGTGGAGCGTGCGTATTCAACCACCGCTTATCCCGCCTGGCAGCGCGTGGCGACCTCGCTGTCCGATCGCGTGCCCTTTGCGCTGCTCGACGTCCTGATCGTGCTCGTCGGGATCCGGGCGCTGGTGCTGCTGGTGCGGGTGGTGCGCCCGGGTTCGCGCCCCTGGCTGCGCACCGCCCTCGGCAGCCTCGTCCGCCTGGCGTCGCTGGCGGCCATCCTCTACCTGGCGTTCCTCGTCTCGTGGGGATTGAACTACCGGCGGGCTCCGCTGGTCTCGCGCCTCGATCACGACGCCGCCCGGGTGACGCCCGAAGCGGCCTCGGCGCTCGCAAAGCGAATTGTCGCCGGCGCCAACCGCCTGCACCGCGCGGCGCACGAAGAGGAGGCGGCGTCGTGGGCGGCCGTCGAGGCCCGCCTTGCGCCATCCTTCGCCGTGGTGCAGCAGCAGGTGCGGCAGGGGGCGCCCGCCCGCCCGGCCAGGGCGAAGCGCTCTGTTCTGACGTACTACTTCGAGCGGGCCGGGGTGGACGGCATGACCGACCCTTACTTCCTCGAGGTGCTCGTCAACCGCCAACTCCTGTCGTTCGAACGGCCGGCGGTGCTGGCGCACGAGTGGGCGCACCTGGCGGGCTTCGCCGACGAGGCCGAGGCGAACTTCGTCGGCTGGCTGGTGTGCCTGCAGGGACCGCCGTCGGCGCAGTACAGTGCGCATCTGGCAATCCTGTGGGACCTGCTCGGCGCGCTGCCGCCCGAGGCGCGCCAGCGCGCGATGCGTGCACTCGACCCCGGGCCCCGCGCGGATCTCGAGGCCGTAGCCGCCCGCGTGGCCAGGGCCGCTCCCGCGCTGCGGAAGGTCAGCTGGCGGGTGTACGATCGGTACCTGAAGGCGAACCGCGTCGAGGCCGGCGTCGCGAGTTACGGGGCGGCGCTGCAGTTGCTGTTGGGAACCCGGATGGCGCGGGGATGGGAGCCCGCGCCGCGGCCGCAGGGGCGCGGCGGGGCGGAGGACGCGACGACATGAGTGTTGAGGCGGTGATTTTCGACATGGATGGTGTGCTGCTCGACTCGGAGCCAGTGCACTTCGAGGCGACCTGTGCGCTGCTCGCGGAGTACGGCATCACCTACACGGCCGCCCCGAACGAGAATTTCTTCGGCTGCACCGACCGCGACGTCTTCCGCGTGCTGAAGGCCCGCTACGGCCTCGAGCCCGACGAGGACACCCTCACCCGCGAGTGGATCGGCCACGTGCTGCCGCGCTTGGCCAACCGCATCCACCCCATGCCGGGTGTCCCCGACGTGTTGTTCGACCTGCGCCGGCGCGGCGTGCGCCTGGCGCTGGCTTCCTCGTCTGCCGCCCCCGTCATCGCGGCCAGCCTCGAGGCGCTTGGCCTGGCCGCCGTCTTCGAGACCCGCGTGTCGGGCGACGACGTCTCGCAGGGGAAGCCCTCGCCCGAGATCTTCCTCAAGGCCCTCGGACGCCTCGACCTGCCGGCCTCGGCCTGCCTGGTCGTCGAGGACTCGCACAATGGCCTGCGCGCGGCGCAGGCCGCCGGCATCCCCTGCGCGGTCGTGCCCTGTGCTTCCACCGCCCACCAGGATTTCACCGGCGCCGATGTCCGGCTGTCGTCCCTGCACGACCTGGTCGAGTGGGTCGAGGCAAGGCGGGGCCCGAGCGCCGGCGTGGCGCTTCCCCGGTAAACCATTCCGCCCCCCGCGTCGTATTGCGCTGAGACCGTTCTCGAGTCCCCCGACAGGAGAGCACCCGACATGGCTCGATGGCTACCCTCCGGACCGGCGCGCCGCGCCGCCCTCGCGCTGCTGGCCGCCGCGATCGTCAGCATTCCGCTCGTCGCGCAGGTCGTGCAGGAACCGGTTGACTACGACGCCGTCTACCGCATCAAGGAGGAGGGGCTCCAGCGATCCAAGGCCATGGAGCTGATGAGCTACTCCACCGACGTGTACGGGCCGCGGCTGACCGCCTCGCCCTACCGCGCCGCCTTCACCGAGTGGTTCAAGAAAACGGTCGGGGAGTGGGGGCTTGCCAACGTCCGCACCGAGCCGATCCCGTTCGGCCGCGGCTGGACGAACGAGCGCTTCACCGCCCACGTCGTGTCGGGCCAGCCCTACCCGCTCATCGGGTACCCGAAGGCCTGGACGCCGGGGACCAACGGGCCGGTGCGCGGTGAGGCCGTGATCGCGATCATCGAGGACGAGTCAGGGTTCGCGAAGTTCAAGGGACAGCTGAAAGGGAAGTTCGTCCTGTCGATGCCGGAGCGCGAGTTCATCACGCCCTTCGAGCCGCTCGCCCGGCGCCACGGCGCCGCCGACCTCGCGTCGCTCGAACAGCTGGGCGATACTCCCCAGCGGCGCCGTCCGCCCATGGGCGATCGCACCTTCCGCGAGAAGTTGATGGCCTTCTACCTGTCGGAAGGGGTCGCGGCGGTGCTCGACGCAGGGCGCGGCGAGACGGGAGCCACGATGGTGGGAGCCGGCGGGTCGCACGACCCGAAGCAGCCGCCCGTGCCGTGCCAGGTATCGCTTGCCGGCGAGCACTACAACCGGATCTTCCGGACGCTCGAAAAGAAGATCCCGGTGACGATCGAGATGGACGTGCGCAACCGCTTCCACGAGAAGGCCGAGGCCTACAACATCCTGGCCGAGATCCCGGGGACCGACAAGGCCGACGAGGTCGTCCTCATCGGTGGGCACTGGGACTCCTGGCATGCCGGCACCGGCGCCGCCGACAACGCCGCCGGCTTCGTCCCCATGATGGAGGCGATGCGGATCCTCAAGGCCACGGGCGTCACGCTGCGGCGCACCGTCCGCCTCGCGCTGTGGGACGGGGAGGAGCAGGGGTTGATCGGCTCGCGCGACTACGTGAAGAAGTACCTCGCCGACCGTCAGACGATGAAGCTCGAGCCGGGACACTCGAAGGTGTCGGCTTACTTCAACATCGACAACGGCACCGGCGCTATCCGGGGTGTGTACCTGCAGGGCAACGAGGCGGTCGCCCCGATCTTCCGGGCCTGGATGGAGCCGCTGCGCAGCCTCGGGATGACGACGCTGTCGATCCGCAACACGGGCGGGACCGATCACCTGTCGTTCGACGCGGTGGGCGTGCCGGCCTTCCAGTTCATCCAGGACCCCGTGCAGTACGGCCGGACGTACCACACGAACATGGACACCTACGAGCGCATCGAGCCGAACGACCTGATGCGGAACGCGGTGATCGTGGCCATCTTCGCGTACCACGCCGCCAACCGCGAGCAGCTGCTGCCGCGCAAGCCGCTGCCCAAGCCGGTACCCCCGGGCCAGAGGCCGGGGATGTTCTAGGGCCCGAAACAGGAAAGCAGGAGGGGGTGAGTGCCTCCTCCTGCTTTCTTCCCTCCCGGTTCAGTCCTCCCCCGGTTGCCGCCCCGCCGGGCTCATCCCTGCTTCATCTTCTCGAGGACCCCGCACGCGACGCGCGGGCCGCCGCTGACGCCCGACTTCTCGGGCCCCGTGATCCCCTGGTCGGGGTTCGCATGGATGATGAGCGCGGTGCCGTCCTCGTCGAAGACCGTCAGCGGCCCGCTCGACAAGGTGATTCGGGTGGTGGTTGCCCTGGCCGTGGCCTCGCCCTCGCCCTTCACCTCGATGTTGGGCAGGTCGCCCATGTGGAACGGGTGGTTGGTGTCCGGGTCGGTGTGCCCGTAGGGGCCCGGATCGAAGTGACCGCCCGCCGAGGTGAACGGCGGCTCGCACTTCCCGACGGCGTGCAGGTGCATGCCGTGCAACCCTGGCGTCAGCCCCGTCACCCTGACCACCACCTGCACCTCGCGGCCGGTGCCTCGTGCGATCTCGGTGAACTCCGCGGTTCCCTTGATGCCTTCGCCCGCGATCGTGGCTCGGGCCCTGGCGACGACCCGGCCCTCGCCACCGGACGGCCGTTGCGCGATCAGTGCCGGCACGCACGCGGCGGCCAACGCGGCCGCCAGGAACGCTCTTTTCATCGGCGGATGCCCTCCACCTCGATGATACACGGTACAATCGCTCCATGAGCCAGCCCGTGCAAATCAGCGCGCGAAACCAGCTGAAGGGTGTCGTCGAGGAGATCCGCACCGAGGGCCTGCTGGCGCAGGTCCGCCTGCGAATCGGCGGCGAGACCGTCACTGCCGTCATCACCCGCGAGGCGGTGGACGAGTTGGAATTGGCCGTCGGTCAGCCGGCGCTGGCCATCATCAAGGCAACCGAGGTCATGCTGGCGCGGGAAGCGTGAGGGCCCGCAGGAGGGCCGAGGCGGCCCGAACGGCACCAAGCGGGTTGCGGCCGATCGCGGTTTCGTCGGACAGCACGATCCCGGCGTAGCCGCGCGCGAGCAGATCGTGCAGGTGGCACACCTCCGAGCGCGTCGGCTCGTCGTGATCCACCAGGTGCTGGAGTACCTGGCCCGCCATCAGGAAGGGAACCTCAAAGGCCGCGGGCGAGATCGCGGCGACCTCGCACGCGAGCCGCGCCGGCCCCAGTTGGGCACCCAGGTCGCCCCGGCACACCCACACGGCGTCGGTCCGCTGCGCGAGTGCCGGCAGCGCCCGAAGCGACTCCTCACGCTCGATCTTCCCAATCACCAGGACGCCGGGCGCCTGCGAGCGCACCCACTCGGCTTCCTCGCCGGTTTCCATGAACGAGAAGGCGAAGGCGCGCGCCCCCTCGCGGCAGGCGACGTCGATCGAGTTGCGGTCGGCGGCGGTGAGCCCGGTGAGATGCACAGGGTGCTGCTCGATGTTGACCCCCTTGCGCGGCCGCAGGATGCCGCCGCCAAGCGCCCGGGCCTCGAGCCACGTCAGGCCCCCACGCACGACACGCAGCCGCACCTTCCCGTCGTCCACCGAGAGGATGTCGCCCGGCGTCACCTGCGCGTAGATCTCCGGGTGCGGGAGGGCGGCGCCGTCGCCGGCGTCGAGGGAGAAGCGCACGTGGTCGCCCTCGCCGACCGCCAGCGGCTGGATCCACCCCAGGCGCATCTTTGCGCCCTGCAGGTCAACGACGACGGGGGCCGAGGGGCAGGCGCGCCGCAGGGCGGCAAGGGATTCTTCGAGGGCCGCGGGAGCAAGGTGCGAGGCGTTCAGCCGGAAGGCCGTTGCTCCCGCCGACGCGAGGTCCGCTGCCATCGCCAGCGATCGCGGCGCAAGCGTGGCGACCAGTTGCAGGCGGCCGCCGCCGGGGTGTGTGTCAGGATCGAGGAACGTCATGTGGTCACGCCGGCGAGCGTGCCGCGGCCGCCACGCAGCCCGTCCCGGACGCTGCGTGTCGCCGCCGCTTCCTCACCTTCGGACAGCTGGAGGATCGGGGCGGACTGGCGCGTTCTCCAGGTGCGCCGGTGCGCCCCGGTCCGGGAAGAGGGAAGGCCGGCCACCCGGGCGGGCAGCCGGCCCGATGCCAACAACGAGAGGCTACTTGTCGTCGATCGAGATCAGCTCGACGTCGAACACGAGCATCCCCTTCGGCTTGCCGTCCTGGCCCTGGTAGGCCAGCTTCTCGGGGATCCAGAACCGGCGCGTCTCGCCCGGGACCATGAGCTGCACGCCCTCGGTCCACCCCGCGATCACGCGGTCGAGCGGGAAGCTGGTCGGCTTGCCGCGCACGACCGAGCTGTCGAACATCTTCCCGTCGGTGGTCCACCCGCTGTAGTGCACGGTGACGGTGCTCCTTTTCGATGGATGCGTGGTGCCCGTTCCGGGCTTGATCACCTTCGACGCCAGGCCCGACTTCGTCTTCACCGCATCGGCCGGCGGCTTGGCCACGTCGGGCGGGACGGGCGGCGGTGGGATGACCTCGATCAGGGTGACGTCGAAGACCACCGGCCCGGCCGGGCGGTTCGGCTGTCCCATGAACGCCAGGTTTTCGGGCATCCACATGCGGCGCTTCTCGCCGGCCACCATCAACTGGAGGCCTTCGGCCAGTCCCGGCACCTGGATGTTGCTGAGCTGCATCTTGGCCGCGGGCCCGGAGGACAACGTGCGGCCATCCTTCGTGCGAACCACGTACACGATATTGACCAAATCGCTCGGCCCGGGGTGCTCGGTGCCGCTGCCGGCAATCAGGACTTTCGTGGCGAGGCCCGTGGCGCTCTTCTCCGCATCGGCCGGCGGATTCTCGATGTCGATTTCGGCGGGCGGCGTCTGCGCCCACGCGCCAAGGGGACTGCACAGCGCGAGAACCGGGAGAGCGAGAACAATGACTAGGAAACGCTTGAGGAGTAGCACATTCATAAGGTGCATCGTGTCAGGTTCGACGGGGTGGCGCAACCCAAAATTGCGGCCGGGTTGATGACCGCGCCAGACCGTTCGCCCGTGGCCTCGAGGTGCCCTTTTCATTCTTGCCGCCGGCGGCGATCCTCCTTCTTGTTCACCGCGTTCACGTCGATCACCCACATCCCGCGCCCGTGCGTGGCGGCCACCAGCACGTTGTCGCGCGGGTGAACCACGAGATCGTGAACGTAGACCGAGGGCAGGCCGCTCCCGAGCACCGACCAGCTCGAGCCGGCGTCCGTGCTGACGTACACGCCGGTATCCGTGCCCACGTAGAGCACCTGGCGATCCACCGGGTCCTCGCGGACGACGTTCACCGGTCCCATCGGGATCCCGGCGGCGATGCTGGTCCACGTGCGGCCGTAATCGGTGGACTTCCAGACGTAGGGCGTGAAGTCGTCGTCACGCTTGCCGTTCTGCGTCACGTAGACGGTGCCCAGGCCGAAGGCCGACGCGACCACCCGCGAGATCCAGCGGCGCGGGGCGATGCCGCGGGTGATCTCGGTCCACGCCTTCCCGCCGTCCTTCGTCACGTGGACCCTGCCATCGTCGGTCCCGACGTAGATCAAGCCGAAGCGGAGCGGCGACTCGGAGATCGTGAAGATGGTGTGGAAGGAAATGTCGCCCTTCTCCTGGCCGGCCTCCGGCCCGTAGGTCAGGTCGGGGCTGATCGCCTCCCACGTGTTGCCCCGGTCGCGCGACATCAGCAGCTGCTGCATGCCGTGGTACACGATGTCGGGATTGCTGGGGGAAAGGATGGTTGGCGCAAGCCACTGGCCGCGCAGCGGGCCTTCCTCGGGGTAGCGCGACGGGAGCAGTCCCTTGATCGTGCGGGCCGATCCCGAGCGGCCGACGCGGGCGCGCGTCAGGGTACCGTAGAAGCCTGAGGAGTAGACGGTCTGCGGGTCCTCGGGATCGATGGCGTGCGTCGAGGCCTCGCCCCCCGGCGCCTCCTCGAACTCGGCGACAGGGATCCGGTCGCGGCCCGCCGACAGGTTCACCGCCGCGCGGAAGCTGCCGTGATCCTGCATCGAGCCGTAGACGCGGAACGGCGTGTCCATGTCGTACGACACGTTGAAGAACTGCGCGACCGGGAGGGTGAGGCGCGAGTCCTTCCAGCTCTTTCCCCGATCGTAGGAGATGGCAAAGCCCTGGTCGTAGGCGATGACGAGGTAGTTGCTGTTCTGCGGATCGATCCACATCCCGTGGTGGTCCACGCCGGGCGTCTCGAGCGTCTTGAAGGTGCGGCCGCCGTCCGACGAGACGTGGAGGCGCACGCC
>JARKSS010000100.1 GCA_029974175.1 Vicinamibacterales bacterium | reverse complement strand
GGCGTGCTCGCCGGCGGCATGCCCGCCGACGCCGTCGATGACGATGAAGAGGCCGCTTGCCGGGTCGCACGCGTAGCGATCCTCGTTGTTCTCGCGCCTGAGGCCGACGTCGCTGGCGGCCGCGGCGGCAATCGCCGGGTGTCGGGTCGCAGTGTCAGGCATCGGAGCGCCTGGCGAGCACGAGCAGCAGGGCCGCGGCGGCGACGAGCAGCGCCAGGCCGCCGTAGCGAAGCCAATAGAGGGTGGTCACGGGGTTCCCGCCAGCTCGAAGTCGAGGACGATGACGTTGGCGAGGCCGATGCGAGCGCGGGGCGGCAACGGCACCTCGACGCCGATGTCGCGCTTGCGGCCGTCCACGACCTCGACGCTCGTCGGCACCGGCACGCCGTCGAGGCTGGTGCCCAGGCTGCTGAGGTCCTTCAGGAAGAATTGCCCGCTGGCCTCGTCGCGCCTGAGGCGCAGGTGCTCGCGTGAGACGTCCGCCGCAACGTCGAGCTTGACGTCCACCCAGTATCCGACACCGCCCCGGCCGATGACCACCTGGTTGGTGGTCACGGCAACCCGATGCGGCCCCTGACGATCTTCATACGCAAGCGTCGCGTAGACGGTTCGGGCGTCGGGCGGCCCGGCGGAAGATCCGTTCGCCGAACCGGCTTCGGGAGGAAAGGATGGCGGCTGCGCGGGCGTTTCAACCGGAGCGGCCGGGAGCGACGCGGCGGGGACGGGGCGAACCGCGGGTGGAGGTGCGTCGAGCACCTGCTCACGCCGGCTCACCTCGGCCCCCCGCCGGAGCGTCGTGACCCGGCGGGTCTTCGAGCCTTCCAGCTCGGGCCTGGCCGGCAGCGTGAGATCGGAGGCGACGGCAATGTCGCCCGGGGCCATCTCGCCGTCCACGTCCGGCTCGAAGCGAATGTCCCACGCGTCGGCCGGAAGTTCGATGGGCGGGGCCGGCTCGCGGCCGCCGAGCCACTTTCGCGGCAGGCGGGTTCGACGCGCCGCTTCGTTCCAGCGCGCCACCTCCTTGTCGAGCGCCCGGCGGGCCTGGTCGGCGATGAGCGGGAAGATCCCCTCGAGCCTCTCGTAGTCGGCCGGGTGGAGGTAGACGCAGTAGCGGGTCGGGGCGATCGTCGAGAACAGCAGCGGCTCGACGTTGCCCTGCATCGCCCGCACGATTTCGAGGATGATGTCGCGGCCGGTGGCCGTCCTTTCCTGCTCGTCCATCGGTGATCCGGGACTGTACCTTACACCGTTCGAGTCGGCAGCGACATCCCGTCCGGGGAGGAGGGCTTGCTGTCGCGCCGGCGGTTGAGGACCGCTGCAGTCGCCAGGATGGCAACCGGCACGACGAGGAAGGCCAGTGCGAGGAAGATCGCGACGCACAACAGGAAGTCCACGGTCTCTCCCTGGGGCCGGCGGCGCCCGGCGGATGAGTGGGGCTGGCCGACCCCGTGGTGCCGCACCTGCCGGCCTGCTCCTCGTACTACTGTCGAAAGGCCCGGAGGGTTGCAGCGCCCCCTCGGGTTGGACGCCCGGGCGGGGCTGGCGGTTGGCGAGACGGGCCGGCACGGGCTCGTTTATGCTTGAGCGGTTGTCCGCCCGCTCGAGGAGGCGCTGATGGACTGGATCGTCAACCCGGAAATCTGGGTCGCCCTGCTGACGCTGACCGCGCTCGAGATCGTGCTGGGCGTGGACAACATCATCTTCATCTCGGTGCTCGCGGGGAAGCTGCCGAAAGCCCGGCAGGCGCGGGCGCGGACGATTGGCCTGCTGGCGGCGATGCTGATGCGCATCGCGTTGCTCTTCTCGCTGTCCTGGCTGTCGCGGCTCACCCACCCACTCTTCACGGTTGCCGGGCTCCAGGTTTCGGGCCGCGACCTGATCCTGCTCCTGGGCGGCATCTTCCTCATCGGGAAGAGCACGTGGGAGATACACGAGAACCTCGAGGGGAGCGTCCAGGCGGCGCGGGAAAAGGCGGTGGCCTCGTTCTCGGGCCTGATCGTCCAGATCATGCTGCTCGACATCGTCTTCTCGCTCGACTCGGTCATCACCGCGATCGGCATGGCGCGGCACATCGGGGTGATGGTGGCGGCCGTGGTCATCGCGGTGGCGGTGATGCTGGTGGCCGCCAAGCCGATCGCCGAGTTCGTGGACCGGCACCCCACGGTGAAGATGCTTGCCCTGAGCTTCCTGTTGCTGATCGGCTTTTCGCTGGTGGTCGAGGGGCTGCACCAGCACATCCCGAAGGGCTACATCTACTTCGCGATGGGGTTCTCGGTGTTCGTGGAGATGATCAACCTGCGGCTGCGGAAGGTGAGCGAGCCGGTGCAGTTCCAGCGGCGGCTGCAGGAGGAGTAGGGAAAGAGCGGGGGAGAGGGGGCCGGGGCGCAAGCCCCCAAGCCCCCCGTGAGCCCTGAGCCTTGAGCCCTGAGCCTACTTCTTGTCGAACTGGACCGACCTCGCCTGGACCTTCCCGGCGACCACGTCCCCCTTCACGTGCACGCCTGTGCCGGCCGCAAGGTCGGCGCAACCCTTGCCCTTCGAGTAGGTCGTCGAATCGGACGTTGCCACCGTCCAGCCGCCCAGCTTGAACTCGAGCACGGGGCAGGCCGTCCCCGCCACGAGCGCCGAGATCCGGCCTTTCAGGTTTGCCGGGACCTTGGCGTTGGTGTTCTGCACGATCACCTGCTCCGCGACGATCGAGTTCGTCGCCGTGCCGGGGACGCCGCGCACGTGCACGCGGTCGCCAATCTTCAGCGCCTCGAACGCGACAGGGGTTTCGCCGTGGCGAATGACCGTGGTGCCCGTGACCGTCACCATGGTCTCGCCCACGTAGAAGGTGTCGGTCGCACCGGCGGGGATCTCGGCAATGCGGCCCTCGAGCTCGACCTTGCCGTCGGCCTGCCGTTCTTCGGCGTCAACCGTGGCGGCCCCGCCGGAGATCGTCACCACGATCTTGATGTTCTCGGACTTGCCGACGTTCTGGATGGTCACCCTGGCGGCTGTGCCCGAGAAGGAGAGGGCTACGGTGCCGGCCGGCAGCCCGGTGAGGACGAACCGGCCCTGGCCGTCGATCGTCGTGGTGATGGTGACGTCGCCGACCGTCGCAGTGACGGTGACCGCCGCGAGGGCGCTCACCATACCCGTTCCCGCGCTGCCGGCGAGGCCGATCACGCGGCCGTTGATGGTGGCTCCCGTGGCCGCCGCCGGCGGGGGGGTGGCGATGCTGGGCGCCGAGGGGGAGGCCGGCGTCCCGTTGCTGCCGCTGCATCCCGCCAGCGCAATCACGACCAGCAGAGTGATGAAAGAGACAAAGCCTTTGCGAAGCATGAGTGCTCCTTGGGGACCAGGACGGCTTCACTCCTGAGCAAGGACCATACCTCTGCCTTATCTGTGGAAATGCGAGCAAAAATCGAAGGATCTTGAGGCCGCAGGCCGTCAGCCAGCCCGACAGGTGTGCAAGAAGGTAATGGTCGGCACAGTCTGTGGGGGGCAGACCGGGCGACCACCCGTCTTCGCCTCTCCGAGGCGACGGCGAGGCAGGCAAGGGTCGCCCCCACGGTGACGCAAGGTCGCCCCTGCGCGTCGGCTAGATCTTGTAGACCACGCTCATGAGGAGGGCGGCGTCGTTCTTGCGGACGGCGGTTCCGGTCGGCCGGTTCTTGTAGGTGGAGAGGACTTCCACCTTCAGCTGGGCGTGGGCCGAGATGCCTGCGGCAAGGCCCGCGTTGAGCGTGTAGAGCGCGTCGGTGACGTCCTCGGTCTTCCAGAGGGCGGCGAACGACTGCGTGACGGTGGCGTTCGAGGTGACCTGCAGGCTCATTTTCTGGTCGAAGGTCACCGACACCGAGTTGCTCAGGCCGGCATTCCGGTCACGCTCCCACACGCCGCCGACGCCGCCCGACAAGCCCACCGAGGAGCCGTTCGACTGCACCAGCTTGTAGCCGATGCCGGCCGCCGGCGCGATCATGTAGTCGATCCCCTTGAAGCGGTCGCGCAGGTAGCGCGCCTGCCCGAAGAGGAACCCGCGTCCCTTGAACGTGATTTCGTCGCGAAGGTTCAGGCGAAGCTGGTCGCCGGTGAGATTCGCCTCGCTCTTGCCACGCAGGTACAGGCCGTCAGCCTTGAAGACGTTCCCCCGCTTCTTGTCGTGTGAAAGGTCGAAGGCGACGTTGAAGTTCGACGTGTCGCGGTTGCCGACCGTCAGCGACAGGCCGGCGCTGAGCGATCCGTTCCATGCCTTCACCGGTTTGTCGGGAGTGCCCGGCGTGCCTGCCGGGGCTTGCACGGTGAGCAGAGAGCCCAGCAGGGCGACTGCGTACAAGGTGGTGGGCACGGGTGGTTTTCCGGGGGGCTTTGGGTCGCAGGGATAGAGCGCGCCGGCGCGGCGCTTCCGGGTGCCGTGCGCTCCAGCAGGTTTCGGTTGTCCGAGCGGCTCGGGACACCTGATGATACCTGAATCGACAGACGAGGCCAAACCACCGTGCCGCCGTCCTCCGTATCCCGCCGGACCGTCTTGATCGTCACCACGCTGGCGTCGTTCCTGACGCCGTTCATGGGCTCGTCGGTGACCGTGGCGCTGCCGGCCATCGGCCGCGAGTTCGGCCTCGGCCCGCTTGGACTGAGCTGGATCGCGACCTCCTACCTGCTGGCTGCGGCGATCCTGCTGGTGCCTTTCGGGAAGCTGGCCGACGCGCGCGGGCGAACGAGGATCTTCGTCGGGGGCATGGTGGTCTACACCGCCGCCTCGCTGGGGTGCACGCTCTCGCCGTCCGCGGCCCTGCTGATGGCATCGAGAGTGGCCCAGGGCGCGGGCGGCGCCATGGTGTTCGGGACGAGCGTTGCCATCCTCACCGCGGCGTTCCCTCCCGAGCAGCGCGGCCGCGTGCTCGGCATCAACGTGGCGGCCGTCTATCTGGGGCTCTCGCTGGGGCCGTTTCTCGGCGGTGTCCTCACCGAGCAGCTCGGGTGGCGCAGCGTCTTCGCGGGCAACGTGCTGGCGGGCGCCATCACCAGCCTGGTGGCGGCGTCGAAGCTGCCGCGGGACACGAGGCCCCCGTCGCCTTCGGCCCGCTTCGACTGGCCGGGCGCCGCCTTCTACAGCGCCGCCCTGGCCGCCATCATCTCGGGGCTTTCGCGGCTGCCTGGTTCTTCAGGGGCCCTGCTCGTCGGGGTGGGGCTGCTGGCGGGCCTGGCGTTCGGGCGGCGCGAGCGGGTGGCGCCGGATCCGCTGCTCGACCTTCGCCTGTTCTCGGGGAACCGCGTCTTCGCCTTCTCGAACCTGGCGGCCCTCATCAACTACGCCTCGACCTACGCCGTCGCCTTCCTGCTGAGCCTGTACCTGCAGGACCTGCGCGGGCTCGGGGCCCAGGCCGCGGGCGGC
>JARKSS010000070.1 GCA_029974175.1 Vicinamibacterales bacterium | reverse complement strand
TGCGTGGCGATCCGGTCGAGGAACCAGCGATCGTGGCTGACGACGACCGCGCAGCCGGCAAACTCCAGCAGCGCATCCTCGAGCGAGCGGAGCGTGTCCACGTCGAGGTCATTGGTAGGCTCATCGAGCAACAGCAGGTTGCAGCCACCGCGCAGGAGCTTGGCCAGATGGACCCGGTTGCGCTCGCCCCCGGAGAGGGTCCCGACCAGCCGCTGCTGGTCGCGCCCCTTGAAGTTGAACCACGACGCGTACGCCCGTGACGAGACCATCCGCTTCCCGATCGGCACCTCGTCGAGGCCGCCGGAGATCTCTTCCCACACGGTCTTGTCCGCCTGCAGCATGTCGCGGCTCTGATCGACGTAGCCGATCCGCACCGTCTCGCCGATGCGCAGCGTGCCGGCATCGGGCTGCTCCTGCCCCGTGACCAGGCGGAAGAGCGTCGTCTTGCCCGCGCCGTTCGGGCCGATCACGCCGACGATACCTCCCCGGGGCAGGGTGAAGCTGAGATTGTCGATGAGCAGCCGGTCGCCGTAGCCCTTGCGCAGGCCGGATGCCTCGACCACCACGTCGCCCAGGCGAGGCCCGGGGTTGATGTAGATCTCCCCCCGCTCGATCCGGGGCGCGGCGTCCTGCGAGAGCAGCGCCTCGTACGCGTTGAGGCGGGCCTTGCCCTTCGCCTGCCGGGCCCGGGGCGACATCCGGATCCACTCCAGCTCGCGGGCCAGGGTGCGCTGGCGGCGTGCCTCCTGCTTCTCCTCGCGCTCGAGCCGCTGCTGCTTCTGCTCGAGCCAGGACGAGTAGTTCCCCTGCCACGGTATGCCGCGGCCGCGATCGAGTTCGAGGATCCAGCCCGCGACGTTGTCGAGGAAGTAGCGATCGTGCGTCACCGCGACGACGGTGCCGGGGTAGTCGCGGAGGAAGCGCTCGAGCCAGGCCACCGATTCGGCGTCCAGGTGATTGGTGGGCTCGTCGAGCAGCAGGAGATCGGGCGAGCGCAGCAGCAAGCGGCAGAGCGCCACGCGGCGGCGCTCGCCGCCCGAGAGACTGCGCACGTCGGCGTCGGGCGGGGGCACCCGAAGCGCCTCCATCGCCAACTCCAGGCGCGAGTCGAGGTCCCACGCACCGGCCGCATCGATGCGGTCCTGCAAGCGCCCCTGCGCCTCGAGCGTCGCCTCCATCTCCTCGGGCGAGAGATCGCCGGCGAGACGCTCGCTCAGGCGATCGAACTCGGCGAGCAGCGCCCGGGTTTCCGCGACCCCCTCCTCGATGTTGCCGAGCACGGTCTTCGACGGATCGAGCTCCGGCTCCTGCGGCAGGTATCCCACCGACACACCGTCGGCGGCGAACGCCTCACCGGCGAAGTCGCGGTCGAGGCCGGCCATGATCCGCAGCAGCGTGCTCTTGCCCGCACCGTTGGCGCCGAGCACGCCAATCTTGGCGCCGGGAAGGAACGCAAGCCAGATGTCTTCGAGGACCCTGCGATCGGGAGGGTGGACCTTCGTGAGGCCCTTCATCGTGAAGATGTACTGGTACGACGCCATGCCGGCAGTATACCGGGAGGAAAGCCGCTTGTACCGGTAGGGGGCGCAAAGCTGTTGCGCCCCTACGGCGATCGCGCGCCCGGGACCGGCTACTTGATCCCCTTCGACCGCGCGATCTCGCGGATCCGCTGCAGGTGCGACTGGATGCGATCGAGCTTCTCGCGATCGATCGTCACGATACCGGGCGTGGTGCCGGGCGCGCCCGCAGAGCCGGCGGTGCTTCCCGTGGTCCCCGAGGTGCCGGCCGTGCTGCTGCCGCTGCCAGGCGTACCTGCCAGGGCCTGCTGGATAATGTCGTCAATCGCGTCGATGTGCTGCTCCAGCGACTCGGCCTCGGCCGCCGAGGCCCCCGACTGCGCCGCGGGCGGCGTACCGGCGGTGCCCGCCGTGCCGGAAATGCCCGGCGTGCCGGGCTGCGAGGAGGAGCCCGCCCCAACCGTGCTGCTGACGCCGCCGGTCACATCAGGAGCTCCGGCTTCACGCCCGAAGGCCATGAGCTTCTGGCGGAACTCGGCGAGCTTGCTGCGCAAGGCCGACGGAACCTCCTCGCCGGCGGTCCCCGTCGTGCCCGAACCCGCCGTCGCGCTGCCTGCGGTGCCCGCGGCTCCCTCCCCGGCCTCCGGAGGACCGAGCACGTTGTAGAGGTTCTGCATCACCAGCTTGTACTGGTCGTACCACTCAGACTCGGCGGTGAGCAGCGCGTTGAAGTTGGAGATGGCCTGCGACACCTCGGTGCGTGCCTGCCCCTGCAGCTGCGCGGCCTCAGGCATCTTCGCCACCTCGGCGAGCGACTCGCGGGCCTCGAGCAGTCGCTGCCGGGCGCCAGCCGCCTGCTGGCTCTGCTCTGCCGGTTGTCCCTGCGAGGTGCTCGACTGCGTGCCGCTTCCCGTCGTGCTCTGCGGTTCCGACTGCGCCTGCACGTCGCCCCCGACGAGAACGCCCAGCATTCCCGCGACGACGAGTGTGGTCAACCCTCGAAACATGTATCCCTCCCCGCTGATGGGTCCCGGTGCTCGAGGGAGGAGACTGCAATGGGAGTACCAGCAACACGGGCCCACCCCGCATGAGCGAGGGCCCGCGGCGTGCGTGGGCGGTGTGTGTGTGTACAGGAAGGAACGAGGGCGCGGGTGAACGGCACCCAACGCCCTCGCGTCGAACCGGACGGTCGGCGGCGTGCTACCGGAAGATGTAGCGGAGGCCACCCCAGAACTGGTAGTTGTTCTCGATGTCGTCCATCTTGTCGAGGAAGAGGCGGCCCTGCACGACCAGGTGCAGCTCGCTTTCATTCGCGCCGGTGCCCTTCCACAACTGGCCGCCGCCCTGCAGCAGCCACACGGGAGCGACCGTATCGCTGTGCGTGAAGTCCCACACCCCGATGCCGGTGCCGATGAAGCCCTTTCGCTCGAACCACCGGTTGATCTCGGCCTCGGCGAACAGGCTGGTGTCGCCGCTCTCCTCGAAGTTGATCGCCACGCCGACGGCCGGGGCGATCCGCCAGCCGGGGGCGATGCGGAGGTCGGGACCGGCCTTGATCCCGAGCAGCGGCGCGCAGACGCCGCGCTCGGCCACGGTGGCCCCGGCGACCGGCGCCGCGAGGGCGACCTCGCGCAGCCGGCGCTCCTTGCCGAACACGCCGTCGACGAAGAAGTCGATGCGGTCACGGCGATCGGCTGCGAGACGGGCCGCCTCGGCTTCCGCCGCCAGGCGGGCCTCTTCGGCCTTGCGGGCTTCCTCGGCCTTGCGCGCCTCTTCGGCCCGGCGCGCCTCTTCAGCCTTGCGCGCCTCTTCAGCCCTGCGCGCCTCTTCGGCAAGCGCCTTCGGGCTGCGCTCGCTCGACTTCAATGCGAGGTTGCCGCAGGCCTTCGGCAGCACGAAGTGGTAGAGCGTCTCGCCGTCGTCAACGTCGAACTGCCACGCGGGGAAGGCCCGCCGGCCGCCCCACCGGACGTTCCGGATGATGTTCGCCTTGCCACGGGACTGCGTGCCCATCCAGGCCATCGTGTCGCCGACCTGGAAGGGCTCGTCACGCAGCTGAGTCGCATCACCCGACGAGAGGATCGAGATCACCTGGTCGGCGGCCGCCTTGCTGACCCCCGCCTGGTCGAGCACGCTGGCAACACGCGCGCGCGTCCGCGGCCGCGACATCTCGCGCTTGAGTTGCTGCACGTTACGGATCTGGCAGATCAACGCGGTCGATCCACCGAGCCGCGTGGCTGTCCGGTACTGGTCGCCAGCGGCCTGCGCCGACTGCCCGGTCGTCGCGACCGGCTGGGGAGCCGACTGGGCCAGGGACACCCCACCGCTCAGGACGAGGGCGAGGGCCACGAACCCCGACACCTTGAGCAGAGATGAGAGACTTGAGGGTTTCATGAGCGCTCCGTTGTGTGGAGACAAACCATCCCAGCCATAATCATACTACGGGACAGGCGGCTAAACCCCCGTTTTGGCTGGCCGGGTCGCACGTGCCTGCATGCTCCGCCCACGACAGTGGCCGGCGCCCTCCCACCTGGCGAGCGGCCTGCGCGACCATCGGCCGCGGCACGGCCGGGCTCAGCCGTCACGAAGCCAGATCCGTTCCACAAGAACGCACCGGGCCGGTCCGGTAATCCGTGCGATACTTCCGCTGGACTTGCGCGTGACCCTTGGGAGTGGATCGATGCACCCTGGCAGCGGGCCCGAGGCCCGTGTCTACCTTCCCGATACCAACGTCCTCGTCAACGATCCGGATTCGCTGTTCAAGCTCGGCCGCGGCAATGTGGTCGTGATCCCGTACCCGGTCGTGCGGGAACTTGATCACTTGAAGGACGCGCTGAACGGAACCGGCGCGGCCGCGCGGCGCGTTGTGCACCTGCTGGACGACTACCAGTCGGGGCGCGAGCCGTCGCGCCTGGTCGAGGGGATCCCGCTCCCCGAATCGGGCCTGCTGATCTTCGACGACAACGTCCTCAGCGAGATTGACGCCTGGGACGGGTTCGACCACCGCAGCAACGACGACCGGATCATCCTGCTCGCGAGGAAGTGGAAGCGGCTGCGTCCCGGCGCGCACGTCAGCGTGGTCACGCGCGACGTCGCGATGCGGGTGAAGGCCCGCCCCCTCGGCGTGCTGGCCGAGGACTACCGTGACGACAAGAGGATCTCCTCGCTCGACCAGCTGTACTCGGGAGCGGCGACGATCGAGATTCCAGAGGCGTGCGCGTCGCTGTTGACCGACCTGCACCGCGAGACCCGCGTCGAGGCGTCACGCGTGCTGGAAGCTGCGGCGCCTTGCACCCTGCTGCCGAACCAGTGCTGCACGATCCGCACGGCCGAAACGGGCAAGGTGGCCCACGCCATCTACAAGGCGGGAAGCCCACCGCACTTCAGGGTGGTGAGGAAGCCGGAGTCGGAGCGCGGCATCACGCCGGTGAACGCCGAGCAGGCGTTCGCCCACGCCCTGCTGTCGGACCCGGAGATCTCGCTGGTCACCCTCGCCGGCAGCGCCGGGTCGGGCAAGACGCTGATGGCCCTGCTCGCGGCCTACCAGCAGCTGCGGGAGGGCTATTCGAGATTGATCATCTACCGGCCGAACATCGAGATCGGCCAGTCGCTCGGCTTCCTCCCTGGGACGCTCGACGAGAAGTTCGCGCCGTGGACCCGCCCCGTGATCGACAACCTGGAGCTGATCCTGCGGGGCCTCACCCGAGGGGGCGGCATCATCTCGCTGGAGGAAGCAGGCCGGGCGGGCGGACGGAACCGGAAGGAGGAGCCGGCCCGAGCGGTCGCCGACCTGCAGGAGCTGGTGGCGCGCGAGATCATCGAGATCGCGCCAATCTCCTACCTGCGGGGCCGCAGCATCCACGACGCCTTCATCGTCGCCGACGAAGCGCAGAACATGAACCACCACGAGGTGAAGACGCTGCTGACGCGCAGCGGCCAGGGCACCAAGGTGGTCTTTACCGGCGACCCCGACCAGGTGGACGTGCCCGACTCGAGCGCGGTCACCAACGGCCTCATCCAGCTCGTGGAGCGTTTCAAAGGGCAGGAAGAGTTCGGCCACCTGACGATGACCACGACGGTGCGCTCGCGCCTGGCGGCGCTTGCCGCAAGCCTTCTCTAGGTGTGAGGGCGGCCACAAGGGCCGCCCCTA
>JARKSS010000002.1 GCA_029974175.1 Vicinamibacterales bacterium | reverse complement strand
GATGGCGTGCCAGGCGTGCGCGGCGGTGTGCGCCAAACGGCACGGCACGAGGTCGCGTGCGGCGGCCCGGTAGGCCTGGCACGAGTCTTTCAGCCGCCGATCCCGGGTGGAGGTCCCTGCTCGTTCCGGCCGTTTCCCGAGTCATGCGAATTCACACCAACGAACTTGGCGTCGATCTCGGCGCGGCCGGGCGGGCGCGCCTCGAGGCCGCCCTCGCGCGGGTGCTCCACGAAGCCGCCTCGCGCGTCCACCTCGTGAACGTCTCGCTCAGGCGCAGCGAGACCCGTGAGGCCACCATCAGCTGCATCATCGCGGTGCACCTGATGCCCTCGGGCCGGATCGTCGTGGCGCTACGTGCCGAGGCCCCCGGGCGCGCGATCGATTGCGCGCTCGCCGAGCTGCGCCGCGAACTGGTTCGCATGCCGCCGCCCGCCGTGGGCCGCGCGTCGGCCCGGCGTCCAGTTCACGGCGCGGCGGGCTGCAGCGCTGGGCCTCGGCCCCGTTCCTGCCGGATCGAGCGCGTCCAACTCAAGTGACGCCCCCGAGGGGCTCCAGTTCGGTAGAATGGCCGCCAGGAGTGGTGTCGAGATGCCCGTTCCGAGGTCGTCGTCGCCCCGAGTCGTGCGCCGGACGGAGAAGGATCGGAAGCGGAGGCGGCGGGCGCCGGACACTGCGGTCCCACCGGCGCCGGCGTCGGTCGAAGCGCTCAGCGCCCGGTCCGCCGCCCTGGTCGAGCGGGTGAAGGAGCTGGAGTGCCTCCAGTCGATCTGGCGGATGCTCAAGGGGCGCGTGGAGCTCGGCGACATCCTGCAGGAGGTGGTGGACGTGCTGCCGTCGGCCTGCCAGTACCCCGAGCTGGCCTGCGCGTCGATCACGCTGAAGAGCCGCCGGTACCGCACGCGCAACTTCTACGAGCCCATCTGCTGCTACCGGGCCGATATCACGTTCGGCGGGCGGGCGGTGGGGGCGCTGGAGGTGGGGTACAGCGACCGGCTCGAGGACGGGCGCGAGCCCGAGCTGCTCGACGAGGAGCGGACACTGTTCGGGATGGTCGCGGATCGGGTTTCTGAAATCGTGGCGTTGAACGAGGCGAAGACACAGCTTTCCACCTACCAGGAGCACCTCCGGTCGCTCGCGGCGGAACTGGCCATGGCGGAGGAGCGCGAGCGCCGCAGCCTCGCCATCAGCCTTCACGATCGGATTGGCCAGGGGCTGGCGGTGGCGAAGCTGAAGCTCGAGACGCTGCAGTACCTGCTCCCGCCCGAGCACCATGCGCAACTCGAGGACGTCACGGCGCTCATCAAGGAGATCGTCAACGACACCCGTTCGCTGACCTTCGACATCAGCCCGCCGATCCTCTACGAGCTGGGGCTGACGCCGGCGGTGGTGTGGCTCGGCGAGCACATCACCCGGCAGTTCGGGCTGCCCGTGGACGTGCGCTGCCGGGCGGAAGGGGTCGTGCTGAACGAGGGGCTGCGCATCATGCTGTTCCGCTCGATCCAGGAACTGCTGATGAACGCCGTCAAGCACGCGCACGCCTCGCGCGCCTCCGTCCGCCTCTTCAAGCAGGGCACGAGCGAGGTGTGCGCCATCGTGGAAGACGACGGGGTGGGGTTCGATCCGCCGAGCTGCACGATGCACCCGTCGGCGGCGAGCGGGTTCGGGCTGTTCAGCATCCGCGAGCGGATCGGTCATCTCGGCGGGCGCGTGGAGATCGAGTCGGCACCCGGGCAGGGGACGCGCGTGCGGCTCACGGTTCCCGGGACGCGGATCAAGGCATCGAGCGGGGAGGCGACGCGATGAGGATCCTGCTCGCCGACAACCACCGGCTGTTCTGCGAGGGGCTGCGCACGCTGTTCGCGACCCGGCCGGGCCTCGACATCGTCGGCGAGGCCAACAACGGGCGGATGGCGGTGCGCCTGGCGCGCGAGCTGTCGCCCGACCTGGTGATCATGGACATCGGGATGCCCGAGCTGAACGGCGTCGAGGCCACCCGCCAGATCCGGGCCGAGATGCCGCACGTGAAGGTGCTGGCCGTCTCGATGCACTCCGACCGCCAGTACGTCGCGGGCATGCTCGCGGCGGGCGCCTCGGGCTACGTGCTCAAGGACAGCGCGTTCACCGAGCTGGCCGAGGCCATTCGCGTCGTGGGGCAGGGCGGGCGCTTCCTGAGCCCCGAGATCGTCGGGGTGGTGGTGGACGACTACCTGCAGCGCCTGACGCCCGCGCCCGGGTCGGCGGCGGCGCGGCTGTCCGACCGCGAACGCGAGGTCCTGCAGCTGATGGCCGAGGGGCATTCCACCGCCGACATCGCCGACCGCCTGCACATCAGCCGAAAGACGGTCGAGACCCACCGCAAGAGCATCATGAGCAAGCTCGAACTGCACAGCGTCGCCGAGCTGACGAAGTTCGCGGTGCTCGAGGGCATCACCTCGCTCGACCAGGATCGCCACATCGACAAGTAAGGAGGGCAGCTTGTCGCTGCCCTGCCGCGAGGGCGACCACGAGGATCGCCCCTGCGTGCCCTGCCGGGGGGGCCACCACGGCGGTCGTCCCTACGGTTGGCGGCGCCCTCTCCCTTAGGGGATTGCCCGAGGGCGCTCGGGGCATTCCCTCCTCCGTCCTGACGTTCCAGGCCGCCCACAATCCTCCCGCGTGCACGCCACAACCCGGTGGCGCCCGATTACGTCCCGTATTCGCGCTCCATACCATCTGTCCCTGTAGCGGCGCTTGGAGGGGAGATGTTCTGCCGGATTGACTCCTTCTCCACGCGTATCGGTGGCGAGGTCGGCTCGGCATCCCGGCTGCTGGCTCTCCTGGCCGGCCAGCGGGTGGAACTGATTGCGGCGGTGGCGGTGCCCGATGGTCCTGGCGCGGCGGTCATGCACTTGTTTACCGCCGATCCCGTCGATCTGGCGAAGGCGGCGCGGGTCGAGCGGATTGCGCTCGACGGACCCCGCGGGGCGGTCCTCGTCCAGGCCAGCGACCACTCGGGGGCGCTCGCGGCGGTGTTGTCGAAGCTGGCCGCCGCCGGCATCGAGCCCACGTCGGCCTTCTCGATGCGCGACGGCCGCGGCCGCTTCGGCTGCGTCATCCCGCTCGACGCGCGGCCGCTCGAGGCCGCGCTGAGGGCGCTCAGGTTGGAGATGCCGGAGGGATCGTTCGGAGCGGCGCGCGCGGTGGGAAGCCCGGTTTCAGGTTGATCGACGCGTGGAATCCGGCTTTGCCCGATTCCCCGCGCCGGCGCGCGCACCTAGAGTGGGCCTGGAGAGAACGAGCATCGGAGGAAGAGGAGTTATGAACACCAGACCAGTCGAAGCGAAGGTCCGCTCGAGCAGCCCAGACTCAACGAGTCTTCTGATCAGGGCGCGAGGTGTGGCGATCGAGGCGGAGTTCGCCGAGCTGCGGCCGTGCGAGTTCCCGATCTGGGCCAGCGCGCCGGTGCCGGTGGAGATCCCGGCGGGGGGGACGAAGAGCTTCATCGTGGGGCCGTTCTCGGGCGCGGTCACGCAGAAGGCCGCCACGGGCGACTTCCCGAACGTCGTGCGGTTCCCCGTGTACCGCAGGCAGGAGGCGGCGCCGCTCGAGGCGTACGAGGAGTTCGGGGAGCGCGGTCCGGCGCAGATCCTGGCCAAGGTCCCGATCGTCGCGCTGGCGACCGCCGTCTCGGGGGTTGTCGAGGATCGCCTGGTCCAGAGGCACGCCGTGCTCCCGTTCTGGAACGACGGGTCGTCGGTGCTGGTGACGCTCGACTGGTACGAAGGGGAACCGGCGGAGGGCGCGCCGAACCCGGAATGGCACCTGAACGCTTCGGCCGGCCTGCCGGCGCGCCTGGGGCTCGAGCGGCTGCGCGAGGCGTCGCGGCTGCCCCCCGGCGCCAACCACCGCCGGTATCAGATCCACGCCAGCCCGTGGCTGCTGGCGGCCCGCCTGCTGCAGGACAAGGGGCAGGAGCTGCTGCACCCGATCTGGCAGCGCGAATGGACCTTCGACTGCTTCGACGATTTCGAGCACGCGCTCACCCTCATCCGGACGGGGCTGGTGATTGAGCCCGCGGCCGCGATGAGCGTCGCGTGAAGGCCCGGGGTAGTGGACTCATCTTGCAGACAAGGAGCTGATGTCATGAGAGTGGTTATCCCGAAGGAGATCCTGCCCGCCGAGAAGCGCGTCGCGGCGATCCCCGAGACCGTGGCGAAGTTACGCAGCAAGGGGTTCGAGGTGGCCGTGGAGTCGGGCGCCGGGGCGGGGATCTTCATCTCGGACGCCGACTACGAGAAGGCGGGGGCCATCATCGAGCCCGACGTCGAGCGCCTGCTGGCCAGCGCCGACGTCATCCTGAAGGTCAAGCAGCCGATCTTCAACGAGGCCAAGAAGAAGCACGAGGTGGACATGATGCCCGACGGGGCCATCCTCGTGACCTTCCTCCACCCGGCCGCGCCCGACAGCCACGACATGGTGCGCAAGCTGCGCGACCGCCACATCACCTCCTTCACGATGGACGGGATCCCGCGGACCTCGCGCGCGCAGCGGATGGACGCGCTCACCTCGATGAGCACGGTCACCGGGTACCGCTCGGTCCTGATCGCCGCCCAGCACCTCCCGCGCTTCGTGCCGATGATCGGCACGGCGATCGGCGCGGTCAAGCCGGCGCAGGTGCTGGTGGTGGGCACCGGCGTGGTCGGCCTGCAGGCGATAGCCACCGCCAAGCGCCTGGGGGCGGTCGTCAAGGCGTGGGACATCCGCGAGGCGGCGCGCACCGAGGCGATCAGCCTGGGGGCCAAGGTCGTCGGCTTCGACGTCCCGCAGGAGCTGGCCATCGCCGAGGGCGGCTACGCGAAGCTGCTGCCCGCCGAGTGGCTCGAGAAGGAGCAGAAGGCGATCGAGGACGTGGTGGCCGAGTCGGACATCATCATCCTGTCCGCGCTCGTCCCCGGGGCGCTGGCGCCGGTCATCGTCACCCGGAAGGCCGTCAGCCGCATGAAGCCGGGGTCGGTGATCGTGGACGTGTCGATCGACCAGGGCGGCAACTGCGAGCTGACCAAGCCGGGGCAGGAGATCGTCGAGTACGACGTCACCGTCAGCGGCCTGCAGAACATTCCCGGCCGGATGGCGATGCACGCCTCGTGGCTCTACGCCCACAACATGTTCCACTACGTCGACAACCTGTTCAAGACGGTGCCGGGCTCCCCGGACCTTTCCGACGACATCGTCGCGGCGTCGCTCGTGACCAAGGGCGGGCAGATTCTCTTCAAGCCGGCGCTCGAGGCCATGGGCGAGGTCGTGCCGGCCTAGCTGAAGCCAGGGAGGAGGACTCGTCATGGCCGATCTGGCATTGATGCTTTTGGTGTTCGCCTTGTCGTTCGGCGTGGGGTACGTCCTGATCTCGCGGGTGCCCCCGCTGCTGCACACGCCGCTGATGTCGATGACCAATGCCATCTCGGCCGTGACGATCCTCGGCGCGATCCTCCTGTTCGCGGTCGCGATGGGACCCGGCGCGAAGGTCGTCGGCGCGGTGGCCCTCGCGACGGCGGCCTTCAACCTGGTCGGCGGCTTCGTCATCACCGACCGGATGACCGGCCTGTTCAAGACGCACCACGAGCCGGCCGGCAACGACGGCCGCCAGGGCAACGCGTGACGGAGGAGGACCACCTCTCTTGGAGCTGATCATGTCTAGCTGGGTGACACTTCTCGTCGATCTCTCGATCATCGCGCTGCTGGTCGTCGGCATCGCGCAGTTCCGGACGCCGCGGGGCGCGCGGGCGGGCAACGCGACGGCGGCCGTCGCGCTGCTGTTCGCGATCCTGCTGGTGCTCTACCGCAACACCATCCTCTCGCCGGGGCTGCTCGCGGCGGCCCTGGTCGTCGGCGGCGCGATCGGGGCGCTGGTGGCGATGCGCGTCACCATGATCCAGATCCCCGCGATGGTGGCCTTCCAGCACGGCATGGGGGGCGTTGCCGCGTCGGCCATCGCGTTCGTGGAGCTGACGCGGGCCCACGCGCCCCTGACGCCGGTCGGTGAGGTGTCGGGGTTCCTGGGCCTGGCGATCGGCGCCGCGACCTTCAGCGGCAGCATGCTGGCCAGCGCCAAGCTGGCCGCGAAGATGAAGCAGACGCCCACGGTCTTCCCGGGGCACAACGCGCTGCTGGTCGCCCTGCTCGCCGTGATCGCGGCGCTGTGCGTGTATGCGGCCGCCGCCTCGGGCCTGTCGCTGCAGCTCGCGCTGGTGGGCACGCTCGCCGCGTCGGTGGTGCTCGGGTACGTTTTCGCCGTCCGGATCGGCGGGGCCGACATGCCCGTGCTGATCTCCTTCCTCAACGCGACGGCCGGCCTGGCGGCCGCCTTCTGCGGCATCGTCATCCAGAACCGCCTGCTGATCGCGTGCGGCGCCACGGTGGCGGCCTCGGGTTCGATCCTCACGGCGGTGATGTGCAAGGCCATGAACCGGCACTTCACCAAGGTGCTCTCGGGCGGCCAGTCGGCCGTCGCACCCGCCCCGGCGCCGGCCCTGGCCCCTGCCCCTGTGGAGGCGGAGAAGCCGGTGGCCCGGACCCGCGAGGACGCCATGAAAGAGGCGAAGGTGCTGCTCCGCCAGGCGCACAGCGTCATCATCATCCCGGGGTACGGCATGGCGCTCGCCGGCGCGCAGTTCGAGGTGGCCGCGCTGGCCAAGCGGCTCGAGCAGCTTGGCAAGAGCGTGAGCTTCGCCGTCCATCCCGTGGCGGGCCGCATGCCGGGGCACATGAACGTCCTGCTCGCCGAGGCGGACGTTGACTACGACAAGCTGCGCGAGATGGACGAGGTGAACCCGTCGTTCCCCCAGACCGACGTGGTCCTGGTCATCGGCGCCTCCGACGTGGTCAACCCGGCGGCAATCGAGAAGCCCAACACCCCCATCTCGGGGATGCCAATCCTCAACGCCCACGAGGCGAAGCGGGTGCTGGTGTGCAACCTCGACGAGCGGCCGGGGTACTCGGGGGTCCCCAACAGCCTCTACGACCTGCCGGCCACCCTGATGCTGCTCGGTGACGCGAAGGCCACGGTGACCGAGCTGCTCCACGGCCTGGCGGCCGAAGCGGTCGTCGAGGTGGAGGAGGAGGTGCTGGCGTGACGCTCTCGACCGCGCATCTCAACCCGAGGCTGCTCGCCGCCGAGTACGCCGTGCGCGGGCCCATCGTCCAGAGGGCTCAGGAGCTGGAGGCCGGCGGCCGGAAGGTCATCTACTGCAACATCGGCAACCCGCAGGCCCTCAGGCAGCCTCCGCTGACCTACTTGAGGCAGCTGATCTGCCTGTTGGAGTACCCGGAGCTGCGGCAGATCGACGAGGTGCGGGCCCGCTTCCCGAAGGACATCGTCGAGCGCGCGCGGCTCTTCCTGGCGAAGCACCCGCACGGCACCGGCGCCTACACCCAGAGCCCGGGAATCCCGTTCATCCGCCAGGCCGTGGCCGACTTCATCACGCGCCGCGACGGCATCCCGGCCGACCCGCGCCGGGTGATCCTCACCGACGGGGCGAGCAAGGCGGCCCAGGCCGTGCTGACGGCGCTGCTGCGCGCCCCCGGGGACGGCGTCCTGATCCCCGTTCCACAGTACCCGCTCTACAGCGCGAGCCTCACGCTCTACGGGGGCGAGCGCATCGGCTACTTCCTCGACGAGCGGAACGGGTGGCAGCTGAGCGAGGCGATCCTCACCGAGAGCCTCGAGGCCGCGCGCGCCCGAGGCGTCAACACCGTCGGCATCGTGGTCATCAACCCCGGCAACCCCACCGGGGCGGTGCTCTCGGCCGAGAACATCGAGATGGTCATCGCGTTCGCCCGGCGCCACGACCTGGCGATCATCGCCGACGAGGTCTACCAAGAGAACGTCTACGCGACGGGGCGGTCGTTCGTGTCGTTCGCGAAGGTGATGCACGCGATCGGCGACACCGAGACGCCGCTCTTCAGCCTGCACTCGGTGTCGAAGGGGTTCCTCGGCGAGTGCGGCCACCGGGGCGGGTACCTCGAGCTGCGGAACGTTCCCGACCCGGTTCTCGATCAGTTCATCAAGCTCCAGTCGATCAGCCTGTGCGCCAACGTCCCCGGACAGATCGCGACCTACGCGATGGTCGCGCCGCCGCAAGAGGGCGACGAGAGCTACGCTCTCTACGTGCGCGAACGGGACGGCATCCTGGCCGACCTGAAGGAGAAGGCCAGGATCCTGGGCGAGGGGATCAGCAAGGTCCCCGGCATGTCGGTGGACGTGCCGCAGGGCGCCATGTACGCCTTCGTCCGGTTCGAGCTTCCGCCGGAGCCGGGCGTGGACCTTGCCGCGATGACGGAGGCCGACCGCGAGGCGTACGAGGCCGCGCGTGACACGGCCTACTGTCTCGCGCTGCTGGAGGAAACCGGCATCTGCGTCGTCCCGGGCTCGGGCTTCGGCCAGCTGCCGGGCACCCTGCACTTCCGGACGACGTTCCTGCCGCCGAGGGACGAGATCGAGGCGCTCGTGGCCCGGCTGGGCGACTTCCACGTTCGCTACACGGCGCGGCTCGCGCCGGTCGGAACCGGCGCCTGACACCCTGAAGCCCGCCCGCGCGGTTGCGGGCGGGCTTCGCCCTTCACCGAACACCTTCCTCGCCCTCGAAGGCTTCCTCGCGCTTCAACCTCGAAGGCTTCCTCGCGCATTCGGCCCGTCCCCGCCCGGCTCGCGGAGGAGAATCGCTCGCGCCTGCGCGAACACCTGGTCGAACATCGCCTCGGTGAGCCGGCCCGTGTTGGTGTTCTGCCGGCTGGGGTGATACGAGGCGATGAGCGTCACGGGGTGGGGGCCGTAATGGACGAGGGCGCCGTGCGAGAACGCGGGGCGCGTGGCAGGCGAGAGGCCGCAGTCGCGGAGGAGACGGAGGCAGGTGCCGAAGGCAATCCGGCCGAGCGCCACGATTACGCGGACGTGCGGCAGCGCCTCGGCTTCGGCACGCAGCCAGGGGTAACAGGCCTCCAGCTCGCGGGGGAGCGGCTTGTTGTCGGGCGGCGCGCATCGCACGGACGCGGCGAGGAAGGCATCGGCCAGGCGCAGGCCGTCGTCGGCCCGCGTGGAGGTTGGCTGGTTGGCAAAGCCGGCGCGGTGGAGCGCCCGCGCGAGGAAGTCACCCGAGCTGTCGCCGGTGAACATGCGGCCGGTCCGGTTCGCCCCGTGCGCCGCCGGGGCGAGGCCGACGATGAGCAGGCGCGCCTCGGGATCGCCAAACCCCGGGACGGGGCGGCCCCAGTAGGTCTCGTCGCGATAGGCGCGCTTCTTCTCCCGGGCGACGCGCTCGCAGTACGCGCGCAGCCGGGGGCAGCGGGTGCAGGCGACGATCTGCTGCCGCAGGAGGACGAGGGAAACCGCACTCTGCCGGCTCACGGTTCAAGGCTCACGGCTCGGGATATCGCGACGGCTCAGGCCTTGAGCCCCGAGCGCTGAGCCTCGAGCCTACCCGATCAGCAGCGGGTTCTCCAGCATCCGCGTCAGCGTCTGCAGGAAGCGGGCGCCCTGGGCGCCGTCGGCCACCCGGTGATCGACCGACAGCGTCAGCTTCATGCGCCGGCCGATCCTGACCTCGCCATCCTCGACCACCGGCACCTCGCGCACGGCGCCGACAGCCAGGATCGCCGCCTCTGGCGGGTTGATGATCGCCGAGAATTCCTCGATCCCCATCATGCCGAGGTTCGAGATCGAGAAGGTGCCGCCGGTGTACTCGTGCGGCTGCAGGCGACGCGCGCGGGCGCGCTCGGCCAGTTCGCGCGCCTCCTCGGCGATGTCGACCAGCGACTTGCGGTCGGCGTCGCGGATGACCGGGGTGATCAAGCCGTCCTCGATTGCCACCGCCATCCCGATGTGCACACGGGTGAACTGCTTGACGCGGTCGCCGGCGAACGAGGCATTGATCTCGGGGTGGCGCCGCAGGGCGCTCGCCGTCGCCTTGATGATCACGTCGTTGAGCGAGACCGGGTAGTTCTCGTCGCGAAGGGCCCGGTACGCCTCCCACGCCCGGTCCATCCGCACGTCCACCGTCAGGTAGAAGTGCGGCACCGGCGCCTTGCTCTGCACGAGCCGCTTCGCGATCGTCCGCCGCATCGACGACAGCTCGATCTCCTGCACTTCGCCCACCGGCTGGACGGCGGCCGGGGCCGGCGCCTCGGGCGCCTTCGCCTGCTCGATGGCCGCCTCGATGTCGCGCCGGATGATGCGCCCTTGTGGCCCGGTTCCCTGCAGCGAGCCGATGTCGATGCCGGCTTCGGCCGCCATGCGCAACGCGAGCGGCGAGGCGCGGAGACCGCGGCCGCCCTCGGCGGGCGGTGCCGGGGCCGGGGCGGGCG
>JARKSS010000534.1 GCA_029974175.1 Vicinamibacterales bacterium | reverse complement strand
GCCGGCAGCGCGCGCGGCGGTCCACCACCGCACCGGGCGCGTGCTGCCGGGCGAGGCGAGCGTGATCATCGCGGCCGCGGCGCCGCACCGCGCCGAGGCGTTCGCGGCCTGCCGCTACCTCATCGAGCGGATCAAGCAGGTGGCTCCCGTGTGGAAGCGGGAGTGCTTCGAGGACGGAGCGTCCTGGGTCGAGGGGGCGGTGGCGGATCCCGCCGACCCCGAGGCCCGGAGGCGGGCTTACGAACGCGCATGCAGGTGAGGGTTCGACTCTTCGCTCGGTTGCGCGAGCTGGCCGGCGCGGGCGAACTTCGCCGCGAGGTCCCTGCCGGGGCCACCGTGGCCGCGCTCTGGGAGGCGCTGTCGAACGAGTTCCCCGGTCTGCGCCCGCACTCGGCGTCGGTATCGGTTGCCGTGAACCAGGAGTTCGCGCGCCGGACCACCGAACTTGCCGAGGGCGACGAGGTCGCGTTCCTGCCGCCGGTATCGGGGGGCTGAAACCCGGGGGCCGGGGCGCCGGGCAACTGGACGGTCATGATAGACAAGTTGAACTCAATCGAGTCGCGGTACGAAGAACTGCTGGAGCGGCTTGCCGACCCGGCGGTCCAGAACGACCCCGCCGAGTACCGCACGCATGCCAAGGCCCTCGCCGAGATCGAGCCGCTGGTCGAGCGGTTCCGCCAGTTCAAGTCGGTGCTCACCCAGATCGCCCAGGCAAAGGAACTGGCCAGCGACCCCGACATGCGCGAGCTGGCACAGGAGGAGCTGCAGTCGCTCGAGGTGCGGCGCGAGGCGCTCGAGCAGGAAATCAAGGTCCTCCTGCTGCCCCGCGACCCGAACGACGAGAAGAACGTGGTGCTCGAGATCCGGGCCGGCACGGGCGGCGAGGAGGCCGCGCTGTTCGCCGCCGAGCTGTTCAGGATGTACACGCGGTACGCCGAGACCAACGGCTGGCGGGTCGAGGTGCTGTCCACGAGCGAGTCGGACGTGGGCGGGATGAAGGAAGTGATCGCCCTGATCGAGGGGCGCCAGGTCTACAGCCGTCTCAAGTACGAAAGCGGCGTCCACCGGGTGCAGCGCGTGCCCGCCACCGAGGCGAGCGGCCGCATCCACACCTCCACCGCCACGGTGGCAGTCCTGCCCGAGGCCGAGGAAGTGGACATCGAGATCGACCCGAAGGACCTGCGCATCGACACCTTCTGCTCGAGCGGTCCGGGCGGGCAGAGCGTGAACACGACGTACTCCGCCGTCCGCATCACCCACATTCCCACCGGCATCGTCGTCTCGCAGCAGGACGAGAAGTCGCAGATCAAGAACAAGGCGAAGGCGATGAAGGTGCTGCGGTCGCGGCTGTACGAGATGGAGCTGCGGCGGCAGCAGGAGGCCATCGCCAAGGACCGCCGCAGCCAGGTGGGCACCGGGGAGCGATCGGAAAAGATCCGCACCTACAGCTTCCCGCAGAGCCGCATCACCGATCACCGCATCAACTTCACCACGCACCAGATCACCAACGTGATGAACGGGGCGCTCGGCGAGCTGATCGACCAGCTCTCCACGCACTTCCAGACCGAGAAGCTGAAGGAAATCACCGCGGTCTCCTGACGCAGATGGCCGCCTCCCCTGCCTCGCCCGCAACGCCGCGGCAGCTGGCCGCGCTGGGCCGCGCGCACCTGGCGAGGGCTGGCATCGAGCCGGGCGAGGCGGCGATGGACGCCGAGCTGCTCCTCAGGGAGGCCCTCGGGGGCTGGGATCGCGCCCGGTTCTTGGCTCACCAGGACGACCCGGCCCTCGAGGAGGTCGGTCGTGCCTTCGAGGCGCTGATCGAGCGGCGGGCACGCCGTGAGCCGATCTCCCTGATCCTCGGACGACGCGAGTTTCGGGGCCTCGAGTTCCGGGTGACTTGCGATGTGCTCACACCGCGCCCCGAACCCGAGTTGGTAGTGGAGGAAGCGCTGGCCTGCGCAGCCACCCTCCCGCCTGTCGCCGCGGTCGCCGACGTCGGCACCGGCTCGGGCTGCCTGGCCATCTCGCTCGCCGTCGAATTGCCGGCCGCGAGTGTGCTCGCAACCGACGTCTCGGCGGCCGCGCTCGCCGTGGCCCGTGAGAACGCGGCCCGCCACGGCGTTGCCGGACGCATCGCGTTCGAGCAGGCGTCGCTGCTCGGCGGCGCAACCGGCCTGGCCCTCGTCGTGTCGAACCCGCCGTACATCCCGACGCGCGACATCGAGACGCTGCCGCCAGAGGTGCGCGTGTACGAGCCGCGCGTGGCCCTCGATGGCGGCCCCGACGGGCTCGACGTCGTGCGGGCGCTGCTGGCGGCCGCCTCGGAGGCGCTGCGGCCCGGCGGCTGGCTGGTGTTCGAGTTCGGCGATCGACAGGCAGAGGGTGTGCGGGCCGCGGTGGCGTCGAGCCCACTGGAGATGGTGAGGGTCCGCGCCGACCTCCAGGGAATCCCTCGCACGGCGGTCGTGGGGCGGCGCGGGGGCCGGCC
>JARKSS010000528.1 GCA_029974175.1 Vicinamibacterales bacterium | reverse complement strand
CGATGGCCGCCGACAGCCCCATGGCCGGGGCCGCCCGCTCGATGAGCCGGTCGATCGCCTCCCGTGCGGACATCGCCTTCAGATCGACCTTGCGCCCGAGCGGCGTCGAGACCGAACCGAAGTCGCGCACGAAGTCCTCCGCCGTCAGGGTCGGGTCCGTCTCGTAGCGCTGCTTCGTCGCCCGCCACTCGTCCCGAATGCGCTGCTGCACGGCCGCCGGGGCGTTGTCGAACAGGTGGAACTGCATCGCGTGGCCGAACTCGTGCAGCACGGTGGCCAGCGTCGCGGAGGGCGTCGTACGCTCCCCGAGGAGCAGCGTGTACGTGCCGTCCACGTTGCGCCGCAGCGTGCCTCGCGAGGCCCGGCCCGACGCGCCACCGTACGTGAGCGGCATGTCCGGGGCGTACTTCGCCTTCAGCACGTCGATCACCCGGACGACGTTCTCGTCGCTGAACTCCCCCTTCAGCGCCTGCGCGGCGCTGGCGACGTCACCAGAAGACGCTACCGGCTTTTTTGCCGGTGCCGAGACCTCGGGCTCGGCGGTATTCTCAGTACGGCTGAGCCGCGCGTGCATGCGGCTGATCACGCGGATCGCCTCGGGGAACTTGCTGGTGTCGAACCGGTCGATGTTCGCCCGGTCCCGGATGTTCGTGCCTGCCAGCAGCTGCTGCTGTTGGCTCGGCGTGAGCTGGTCCAGCCGCGCGGCCAGTTCCTGCAGCTTCTGGCCAGCCTCCTTGCGCTCGCGCACGGCGCTGCGCGCCAGGGACGCGGCCCGGCCCGAGAGCATGTTGCGGGCGACGTCGGTCAGGGAGCCGTCGGGCTTGGTCAGCGCCGGCTTGCGCGGTGCCGTCTTGTCGGCCAGCGGCAGGCCCTGTGCGTCGACACTGCGGGCCATCTTGCTGCCCTGCTCAGCCGCCGCGAGGTGGATCTCCGCGTCGGGGCCGAACTCCTGCTGCCCTGCCAGGGCGGCGTCGTTGCTCAGCTCAGCCCGGGCCGTCGGGCGTCCGTCTTCCCGAGCCGCGCCCGAGCGCGCGGCGCGCTCGCCAGGGTCCGAGACCAGCTGTGCTTCGAGCGCCTCACGCTCCGCCTGGATCTCCTCGGCCTCCTTCGCGTCCCGGGGCTCGCGCATCCGCAGGCTTTCGAGGGACTCTTCGGCGCGGTTGCGCGCCGAGTCCTCCTGCACCGTGAGCGGCAGCTTCTGCACATCGCCCACGGAGTACGCCTTGCCGGCGTGCATGAACGCGACGGCCCCCGGCGACAGCTCGAACGAGCGCCCGAGGTTCTCCTGAATGGCCGCCACACCCTCCAAGAACACACGCGCCTTGCGGAACACCGCGCCCTTCTCGTCCGACGCGTTGTAGGGCAGCTTCCGGTTCATCGTGTCCACGATGCGCTGGCCATCGAGCACCAGTCCGTCGCCCGCGTCGATCCGCGTGGGCGAGTCCTTGTACCGGGCATCGGCGCGCATCCGGGTGACGTCCCCAGGCCCGATCGCCGCGCCCTCGCCCAGGTCCTCGATCGCGACGGCTACCTTCCCTTCATCTGCCGGGTCGAACTGCGCACCGGTTCGCTCGGCGTACTCCTTCGCGCTGATGAGGCGCACCTCGCTGTTCGGGTTCTCCTGCTTGGCTGCAGCCAGCCGCCGGGCGGCTTCGCTCTCTCCGGTGTAGCCCTCGGCCGCCGCGCGCTCGTCGCTGAGCATCAGCCGGTCCTGCTTGCGCCCGCCGAGCGCGTAGCGCACCGACGTGTTGTTCACAGAGACCGTGCGATCGCCTGCGTCCAGCGCGCCGTCTTCAGCGTCGCCCAGCAGATCCGCGTCGCTCTTCGTGACGCTCTTCTTGGAGCGCAGCTGCTCGAACTTCGCCCGGACCGCCGGCGCGCTGTCGCCGAACAGGTCCTTGAGCTGGGCATCGACCTGGGTGTCCAGAAAGCGCTTGCGCGCGGGCGTGAGCATCGCGCTGTTCGCGCCGTTGAGATAGTCCTCCAGGCCCTCAGCCAGCTTGCGCAGGTGGCCGGTGGTGTACGACCCCTGGTGCCGCGCGTCGAGGTTCTTGCCCAGGAACGACACGACGCTGTCGCGGTCCCGCTCGGCCTCGTCGACGCTGTTCAGCTCCGCGAAGAACTTCGCGTCCTCCTCCGGCGTCAGGCTCATGCCAGCGGCCGTGTGCATCTCGTTGAGGACCTTCGCGGTGTTCTGGTCGCCCAGCAGGTTGCGCAGGTATCCGCGCGTCTCGCGGGTCAGCCCCTCACCCCGCACAGCCTGCGTGATCACCTGCCGCAACACCTCCCCGAGGCGGTTCACGCGGTCGGGGTCCTGCATCAGCCCCGGGTAGTTCTGCTCCACCAGCGGCAGCACACGCTCGGTGAGCGCAGCCCGGTAGGTCTCCGCCATCGGCGGCAGCTCTCCGTCGCCCGACACGGACAGCCTGTCCGCCCCGATCAGCGACTTCTTGGTCGTCTCGGTGCGCGGCGCGAGGGCGTCGGCCAGCCGGTTGAGGGCGTCCGCCCCCTGCTGCCGGGCGGCCTGGGCCTGGGCCTGGGTGGCGATCCAGGCCTGCTCGGCGCGGTCGCCCAGGTTGGACACGGCCGCCTGAACCCGCTCCTTGACGTCCGCGCGCACCTCCGGGTCGTCCAGCAGCCCCTTGGCCCACTGGCCGACGTTCTGGAGCCGCTGGGCGTCCGCATCCCGCAGCCGCGCCTTGACGGCGTCGACCGACTGCCCGGCCACCTCCGCCGGGTCGAAGTCCTCCAGGCCCTTCGCCACCCGCTCCATGTAAGGGTTAACCCTATCCTTGAGGCCCTGGGTCAGGTCGCTGGCCAGCCCGGTCAGGCGCTCGACCACGCCCTCCCCCTCGCCGGCCGGCTCCAGCGGGGCGTCAGCGCCCGCGGGCGGGGCGTCCGGGCGCTTCCCAGGCCCCAGCGCCCTGACGCGCTCCAGCACCCCGTCTGCCGCGCCCTTGGCACCCTCCAGCGCTCGGGTCGGCGCGCTGAGCGCCCCGCTGACGGCATCCGACGCCGCGCCCACCCCTGCGAACCCGAGCCCGCCGGCCGCGCCGCCCACCGCCCCCTGGATCCGCTCCTCGTAGTCGCCCGAGGTGTCCCGGTCGGGGTTGAGGGTCCCCACGCCGGCCTGCTGCACGGCGACGCCTGCCGTCTCCGTGGCCGCCTCGACCGGGACGTCCGCAAGGTTGCGCCGCAGCCCCGCGCGCACGCCGGCCGACGGCCCCGCCATACGCCCAGCCAGACCGGCAGGGACCAGGGACTCCAGGGCGGACTGCTTCAGGCCGGTCTCGACCGCGTTGCCGAGCCGCTCAGCCGCCGGGGCCTGAGCGGCAACCGGGTCGGCCAGCTGGCGCTGGACCGCCTCGCCCGTGGTGACCGGCAGGGTCGCCGCTCCGCCGCCCGCCGCCCGCCCGAGGGTGCCGCCCCTCCCACGGGTGACCAGCGCCCCCGCCAGGGCGAGCGCGCTGACGGGGATCGACGACCCGACCGCCCCGGTCACGTAGTCGAAGCCGCTGCGCAGCCCGTCGACGTTGCGGAAGTTCAGGTCCGGGGCGGCCTCCTGGGCGCGGCGCTCGTAGTCCTGGCTGGCCGCATACCGATCGGCGGCGAACCCGGTCGCGCCGAGCGCCTCCCCGACCGCCCCGCCCACGGCGTTGAGCTGGCCGACGGCGGACAGCGCGCCCGAGCGCAGGCCTTTCGTGAAGGCGGAGTCGCTCGACGCAGGCGCGCGCGCAGCGGGTTGGTCGTCAATTCCGGGGATCGGGTCGAACACGCCCATGCAGCACCTCAGCTCAGGAATTTCAGCTTGTAGACCGTCTTGCGGTAGATGGCGACGAGGTTGTCGACGAGGTTGCCGATCGCATCCGACCCGCCCGCGATGTCGGTGCGGTGCGTCGCGATCCACTGGGCCTGCGCCGTCAGCAGCTCACGCACACCCCCGGACACCGAGCCTGGGGCCGGGACCGTCAGCAGCACCTCGTTCTCGCCCTGGTACACCTCGACGATCTCGTCGAGCGCGTCGATCACGGCGGTGTAGAACTCGCCGAGCGCCACGTGGGCGGCGTACTCCCGAGTCCGCCAGTGCGCGCGGTGCGCCGCGTCCCGCGCGGCGAACACCATCCCCGCCCGATCTTCCACTATGCGTGCCATCTCAG
>JARKSS010000526.1 GCA_029974175.1 Vicinamibacterales bacterium | reverse complement strand
GAGAGTGGGCGTGCGTGCGCGGGACGTCCGCAGCGGGCCGCGCGCCGGCCGCGGAACGGAAGGGGACCAGCGACACCAGCGGCTGGCAGGCGCGATTGGGTTCCCGATTCGCCGATTGGGCTCCGTCGATCAGGTCGATCGAACGGTATCGGGATCGGAATCGGGACTCGAGAGGCAAGCACCGCGGGGGCCTGACGGAAACGCGGTGCGGGAACGAATGCGTCAGGCGCCGACGGCGGCCTCCACCGGCACCGCGGCCTGTGGCGCCTGCGTTCCGCCGCGGGCCGGCATCTCGACGCGGCAGTGCAGCTCGGCGCCCTCCGCCACGGCCAGCGCGGGGGTCGAGAGGCGGCCCGACACCGAGGCGCGCGGCCGCACGTCGATGCGCACCCGCGCGATGACGTTCCCCTGCAGGCTGCCGTGGATGGCGACCGAGGGAACGGCGAGATCGCCGACAACCGACGACCCGGGCGCGAGCATCAGCTCTCCAGCGTCCAGGCGGATGTCACCCTCGACCCGTCCGGCAATCGTCAGGTCCTCGCCCGACGAAACGCCCCCCTTGATGACGACAGATGGACCGATGTAGTTCATCGCACCTCCGGTCGGGGCGCTGGGCAAGGACCATACCGCACGGAAGGTGCCGGTTGTTCGCACGCCCGGCATCGATCGGGCCGAGCCTTCGGCACGACATCGTGATCGAATCACCGTTTTGTCGGAAGGCTGCGGCGGGTCACCGCTCCGACAGCGACCAGGTGCGCGACGAGGCAGCCGCCAGTGCCGTGCGTGCGCGTTGCCTCCTCGCGGGGAGCCTCAAGGGGAATTCCTATTGAGGGAAGGTGGGGGACATTTCTATCGAGGGTTGACACAGAAGAGCATTCCCCCTTGACAGCACGACCGTGTGGGGCAGACTGTACCCGTCCAGGTTCGAGCCCCCTTCGGCGGGAGGAGCCTTTCATGAAAAAGCACGCGGCCAGGATGGCAGTGATGGCGCTGGTCGCCCTGGTTTTCGGGAGCGGGGTCGCCCAGGCGCAGACGGAGATGGAGGCCTGCTCGGTGGTCGGCACCTGGATCATGAAGGTGCCGAGCGGGGGGGAATTGATCGCGGTGGTGACCCGCGGCGCCCTGAGAACCTCGGGCGGTCAGATCGACGCGAGCTGGGTGGTGTGGGAACCCACTATCGCCAGCCGCTTCGCGGCCCAGCAGACCACCAATCCCAAGGGCGTGTGGGAGGACGTCGGGGTGTTCCCGATGCCCACCCGCACCAACTTCACCTGGATTGCCCACGGCATGAACGCCCGCGGCGTGCCGCTCTACGTGCTGCGCGGGCGCGGGTTCGTCACCTTCGACGGGTGCGACCGGGCCATCTTCACCACCGCCCTGGACTTGTTCCTGCCCCAGCAGCACGTGTGGGTGGATGCGCCGCTGGTGACGCTGGGACCCGAACCCTGGACGGCCACGCGGATGCCGGTCGTGCCGCTGGTCGACCCGACAGTCCCGGCCGGCCCGCGGCGTTGAACTCCTCGCGCCCGTTCGACGCGCGGGCGGCTCAGACCGCCCGCGCCCCTTCCTTCGGCACCCGTGCCGCCGGGCACCCTGCCAGCCCGGTCCCGCCGCCTACTACAGCTCGCGGATCTTGATGTTGCAGAACCAGATCGTGTAGCCGTGGTCCTGGAGGCCGATGTACCCCTCCTTGGCGATGCCCTCGATGAAGCCGGGGAAGGTCTTGAACTTGCTGTTCTGGACCATTTGGTCCCACTCGGGCGTCCAGAGCGTGTACTCGACCACCTGGGTGCCGTTCTGCGTGTGCGTGACCTTGCCGTCCTTCACGCGGATGACGATCGTGTTCCACTCGCCAGCGGGCTTCACGGTGTTGGGGTCGGCCGCCAGCATGTCGTACAGCGAGCCGGCCAGGTGGCTCGGAACCTTGTTGTCGGTGGCATCCACGTTGTCGAGCACCTGCACCTCGGGCGCCGCGTAGTAGATCGGCTGGCCCGGCACCTCCCGGACGTTGTAGAAGATCCCGGAGTTGCCGGCCTTCTCGGTCTTCCAGTCGATCGACAGCTCGAAGTCCCGGAACTTCCGCGCGCCGTAGACGATGTCGCCGCCGGCTCCCTGGCCCGGCTTGCGGCCCGGGGCCGTGAACACCTTCATGGCCCCGTCCTCGATCGCCCAGTTGGCGGGCATGGCCGTGCCGTTGCACTGCCGCCACCCGTCGAAGTTCACGCCGTTGAACAGGAGCACCCACCCCTGCTTCTTCTCCGCCTCGGTGAGCGTGTTGGGCGTTTGCGACAAGGCGGGGCTGCTGGCGGTCAGGCCGATCGCAAGGGCTGCCGCCGAAACCAGGATGCGCGTCTTCATCAGTCCGTTCCCTCCGTGACGAGATAGCTTACAGGATCTCCCCATCCAGGCGAGTGCATCCACGCGGGCCCCGGCTGAGTCAGGAATTGCGTCAGGGGAGAGGGCAGTCCGATCACAGGCGAGACGCCCGTGTAGCTGCTACCACGACCTCCGCACCAAGCACATTCGGACCAAGGTGCGCCGATCACAGGCGAGACGCCCGTGTAGCTGCTACCACTGCTGCCCCTGGCTCTCAGAGGCGAAACGCCTGTGCTACTAGCCGTGGCGTGAATCCTGCAAAGCCAAGGCGGGTTTCCCCATGTCTCGCAGGCCGTCCCATCAGGAGCTCAGCTGGCCTCCGGCACCCGACGATCTCACCTTGCTCGATCTCGGGTCCGAGACGCTTTCGGCTTCGGCCCGGCTGCCGGACCCTTCGGTCGGCCCCCCGGATGCTGACAGGACGCAGGGCCGCGACCGGGAAGCCGTTGCCGCCTCTCCGCGGATGTCGGAAACGCCGGAAGCAGTCGGCCTGCCGCGCGTCCGCCGCTTGACGACGCTGCTTCCGGATCGCAAGCCGCTTGGACGCCACGGGGCCCTCGTCCTGCTCGGGATCGGCTTGCTGGCCGCGCTGGCCCTGGCGGCGGTGTGGCTCGTCCCGGTCGGCCCGACCACTTCCTCCGCAGACTCCGGCGCACCGGCAGGCACGCCCGCCCCGGTGTCGCCCGCGATCCCGGAACCGCCGGCCTCGACCACGGGCTCGCTCGGCTCGCTTGCCGTGCGCACCGAACCAGCCGGCGCCATCGTGATCGTGGATGGGAAACGCCTGGGCGCCTCACCCGTGACCGTCCCCGTGATCGAGCCGGGCGACCACTCGGTGGTGATCCAGCACGCGGGCCGCACGTTCCGCCAGGCCGTGCGCCTGGCTGCCGGGGAGACAGTGTCGCTCGTGGTCCCGCTGTCGCCGGCACCCGCGCCCGCAGCCACGCCGGTCGTCGCCGAGGGTTCGATCCAGGTCCGCGCTCCCTTCGAGCTTCGCGTCACGCAGCAGGGCCGCCTGCTCGGCACCAGCGAGATGGAGCGCATCCCGCTCGACGCCGGCACCCATACGATCCAGCTCACCAGTGAAGTGGCCGGCTACCAGGTCGGCCGCACTGTCAGGGTTTCGGCTGGCCGCACGACAATTGTCGAGGTGGAGGCGCCCGAGGAGCGGGTTGCCATCAACGCGATCCCGTGGGCCGAGGTCACAATCGACGGGCGGCCGGTGGGGCAGACACCGCTCGGCGCGCTCACCGTGCCGATCGGCCCGCACGTGGTGGTGCTGAGGCACCCGCGATTCGGGGAGAAGACCATCAGGACGACGGTCAGGGCCGGGGAGCCGGCGCGGATCAGCGTGGATATGCGGCAGTGAGGCGTAGAACGGGAGGCTGACCCCCCCCGTTCTACGCTGAGAGAAACACGGCAGAGTACTAGTACAGGAACATCGGCTTGCCGAGCATGTCGCGCACGCGCGGCCGGTACTCTTCGGTGTCGTACAGCGCGGTCACGTCCACGCGCTTCTTGCCTTGGATCACGAGGTCGAGCGGCACCGTCGTGTAGATGCCCTGCTGCAGCGATACCATCCGGCCGGCGTGCCCCATCGCCACCTGGTCGAGCGCCAGCGTCCCGAACGAAACGGCCACCATCCGATCGAGCGAATCGGCCGCGCCCGACCGCATGATGTACGCCAGTTGCTCGTACATGATGTTGATGCCGCTCCGCTTCTTGATCTCCTGCGCGACGACGTAGCCGATGCCGCCCAGCTTGCGGTGGCCGTAGGCATCTTCTTCGCCCGTCTCGAAGACACCACCGTCCTTGGGCTGCGCCCCTTCCGAGATCGTCAGCATCGCGTAGTTCGAGGGGTTCCGCCCCCGGTCCTCGACCAGGAACTTCACCAGGCGCTCGATGTCGAACGGCACCTCCGAGATGATTGCGCGGTCCACGTCGGCCAGGTACGCCGCGTAGAGCGAGGTTTCGCCGGAGTTGCGCCCGAACAGCTCGACGACGCCAATCCGCTCGTGCGAGCCGACCGACGTGCGGAAGTTGGTGATGGCGTCCACCGAGCGGGTCACCGCCGTCGAGAAGCCGATGCAGTAGTCGGTCCCGAAGACGTCGTTGTCCATCGTCTTGGGGATGGCCACCACCCGGAAGCCTTCCTTGTGCAGGCGGGAGGCGAAGCTGAGGGTGTCGTCGCCGCCAATCGGGATGAGCGCCTCGAGGCCGAGGAAGTCGAGCACGCGGAGGACGTGACGCGTGCAGTCCACGCGGCCATCGGGCAGGGCCACGCGGTCCTCGGCCCGGACCCAGGAAGGCACCTCCTCGGGCTTCATGTTGCTCGGGTTGGTGCGCGAGGTGTGCAGGATGGTCCCACCCGTGCGGTCGAAGGTGCGCACCCGGTCGGGCGGCAGCGACATCGTCCAGGGGGGAAGCGAGCCGGGGTCGTCGGGGTTGATCTGCACCAGGCTCAGCCAGCCACGGCGCAGCCCCAGCACCTCGATACTGTGATCGCGCGCCCTGACGGCCACCGCCTTGATTGCCACGTTGAGGCCGGGAACGTCGCCGCCCCCGGTCAGGATCCCTATACGCCGCGTACGAGTCATGCCGACGCCTCCGAAGCGGGTATGAGCCGGGTGGGAATCGAACCCACGGCCCGCAGATTAAAAGTCTGCTGCTCTACCCCTGAGCTACCGGCCCACGGTTCTCAGTCTAGCACCCGCTCAGCGCGCCCTTCCGCCTTTCCCTCGAGGATTCTCCTTTCCAGCGCGGAAGCACCGGGCGGGTGCCCAATCCGACGTGGAGGCCCGGATAACCACTAGCGGCGCTTGTAGCTGATCGACACCCCCTCGCCCGAGGGAGAGACAATCGTGGTCAGCATGGCCGGGTTTCGCGTGATCGCGTCGAGGAAGTCGGGCATCTCCGAGCGCTTGTTGACGACGTTGTGCCCAAGGAAGAGGCCGCCCGGCACGAGACGAGGCCAGGTGAGATCGAGGAAACGCTTGTAGTCCTTCTTCCAGGCGTCCAGGAACACGAAGTCGAACTGACCGTCGAGCTTGGGGATCTCGCGAAAGCCATCCCCGGCAACCACCGTGACGATGTCGGACAGGCCGGCCCGCCGGATGTTCTCGGCAGCCTGCCGGGCTCGACCCTGGTCGTACTCGATGGCCACCAGCCGGCCGCCTGTCTCGCGCAGGCCAAGGCCGATCCAGATGGCGCTGTAGCCGTTGGCCGCGCCGATCTCGAGTGCCCGCTTCGCGCCGCTCGAGGCGATCAGGAGGCGAAGAAGCCGGCCGTCCTCCTCGGAAACCGCCAGAAGGTCGGTGTCGGCAGCCTTGATCTCCCGCAGCACCCGGGCCACCTGGGGTGTCAGCGGGTCTGGGCGTTCGGGGGCAGCGATGCCGGCAACTGGCAGGGCCGCGCAAAGGGCGACGGCGGCCAGAAGCCCGGCGTGGGCAGCACAACGGGTCATCGGTCCTCCTGAGGCTTATTGTATGCCTCCGGGCGCCACGGCGTGCCCTGGACGCCGAGGGGCGGCGGAGAGCGCGTGGAACCGTGCATGATCGGCGCCGGCCTGTATACACCGGGTGCTATAATCCGACATCCGCCCGGCATGCCGGTGCGACTCATCGTTTTCAGGGGAGGCCGTGTGACGCCCATCCTCGTCCGCCCGGTACGCGAACAGCTCGAGCACGACCGGGTGATCCGCATCCTTCAGACACGCTGGCGCCGGAAGTACGCCGTTGCCGCCAACGTGGGTGCCGAGCAGTCGGCCTCGATCGGCAGTGGCGACGCCACGGTGTACCCCGACCTCGTCCTGTCGAACCTGGCCAGCCACAAGGCCGAGATCGTCGTCGAGGTGGAAACGGCCGAGTCGGTGAACAACCTCGAAGCCCTGGCGGAGTGGGCGAAGTTCGGGCGGTTACGGACGGCCTTCCACCTCTATGTACCCACGGGATCGGTGGACGCCGCCAAGCGCCTGTGCGCCGAGCACGGCATCCCGGTGGCCGAGATCTGCACCTACCACGAGCTGGGCGGTCAGATGCGGTTCAACACGGTCTACAAGGCGCCGGCCCCGCCGGCCCGGTCCGTATCCCGGCGGCCGGCGAAGGGCACGGCGAAGGCCCCGAGACGCCGGACCGTCACGGGCAGCCGGCAGGCCAAGCCGGCCCGGCGCCGGGCGACCAGCTCGAGCGCGAAGAAGACGACCCGGGCGGCCCGCGCGAAGCGCAAGTCGTAGCCCGCCCCGTCGGCCCCCCCACACCGCCGCGTCCCCCGTCCGAAAAGCCAGTCCCTCTCGCCTGGCAAAGCGTCTAAAATGGGTGCAGCCATCAACCCTTCCCGGATGACGGATGACCATGATCTGGAAACCACTTAGCCTAGCAGCGGTCGTGGCCCTGTTCGTGTCGGTTCCCGTGGCCGGCCGGGGCGTCCAGCCGCAGGCGCCGGCGACACCCGCTGCGGCCGGCGAGGCGCAGCAGGCGGCGGCGCAGTCGCCGCAGCAGCCCACCTTCCGCATGGCCATCGATCTCGTGCGGACGGACGTCATCGTCCGCGACAACCGCGACCAGTTCGTGGCCGATCTGAAGCCCGAGGAGTTCGAGATCTACGAGGACGGCGTCAAGCAGGAAATCGTCTCGATGAACGTCATCCACGGCGGGCGCACTTACAGCGCGCTCACGCTGGCGCCGCCGCCCCCGCAGGAGGGGATGATCCTGCCGCCGCCCAGGCCGACCAACGACGCCGCCGGCCGGATCTTCATCCTGTTCGTGGACGACCTCCACATGTCGTTCGCCAACACCGGCCGGATCAGGCAGCTTTTCAAGAAGATCAAGGAGGAACTGATTCACGAGGGCGACCTGTTCGGCATCGTGTCCACGGGTCCCTCGTCGATCTCGATCGACCTCACGTACGACAGGAAGCGGCTGGACGAGGCCATCAACCGGATCTCGGGCGCGGGCCTGAAGCCCTCCGAGATCGCCTCGGCCCCCGAAACGAACGAGGGCCCGAGCGAAGTCAAGTACCGGGCGCACACCGCCTTCCGCACCGCGTGGGACCTGATCAAGAACCTCGAGCAGGTGCGCGACCGCCGCAAGGCGATGATCTACGTGAGCGACGGTTACGACTTCAACCCGTTCGCCGAGACGCGGAAAAAGCTGCGCGACGAGATCGAAAATCCGGGGCGCGGGTTGGGGAACGACGGCCAGGAAGCCGAGGACAACTCGCACGGCGACATGTGGGATGACCGGGGCTACCAGTGGGCCGACGCCGACTTGGTTCGCGAGCTGGCCGACATCACCCGGGCGGCCAACCGCGCCAACGTCACCATGTACACGATCGACCCGCGCGGCCTGGTCGGCAGCATGCCCGACCTCGACGAGAACGTGGACATGGTCGAATGGCAGAAGTACATCCGCAACTCCCAGGACAGCCTGCGGGTGCTCGCCGAGCAGACCGGCGGCATCGCGGTCGTCAACCAGAACGACTTCGAGAAGGCCCTGAAGCGGATCGATGCCGAGACCTCCGACTACTACGTGCTCGGCTACTACTCGAACAACCCCGACCCGCTGAAGAGAAACCGGACGATCGAGGTGAAGGTCAAGCGCGAGGGCGTGAACGTCTGGTCGCGCCGCGGATACACGCTCAGGCCGCGCCCCAAGGTGGAGTAGGGCCCACCTGGGTGCGCACAGGCGAGATGCCTGTGCCGGCGGGTTTCAGGGAACAGGAGAGCGCAGCGTGGCGAGCAGCCGGCGAGCCGCGCTGCGCTCTCTGTTTTGCGCACCGGGCAGGGCGAGCACCTGCCGGTAGGCCTCGGCGGCTCCGGCGGCGTTGCCGGCCTCGTGGCGGGCGATGCCGAGGTTCAGCCACGCCTCGGCGAAGGTGGGCGACGCGCTGACGGCGCGCTCGAACCACGGCGCGGCCTCGGCCGGCCGGTCCTGCTGCACCAGCAACGCGCCAATCCCGTTCATCGCGTCCACCGAACCGGCGTCGAGGGCCAGCGCCCGGCGGTAGGCCACGTCAGCGTCCGACACCTCACCTGCCTCGCGACAGGCATTCCCCAGGTTGATCCAGTACGACACGACGTGCGGGTCGAGCGTGACCGCCCGCTGGAACGCCTCACGCGCCGGCCGCGCGCGCCCCTGGTCGGCGTACAGCAGGCCGATGCCGTTCTCGGCGGCCGCGTCGCGCGGGTCGATCGCCAGGACGGCCCGCTCGGCCTTCATCGCCTCTTCGAATAGGCCCGCCGCCCGGGCCGCGGTGGCGTACCCCTGCAGCAGGACCGTGTTGTCGGGCCAGCGTGCGAGCGCCCCGCGGTACACCTCGATCGATTCCCGGCTTTGCCCGGCTTCGTCGAGCGATCGCCCGTAGGTGCTGCGGAAGAGCAGCGATTCGGGAAAGTCGCGGGCGAGGCGTGCCAGGACGGGCAGCGCCCGTTCGTGGCGGCCTGCTGCCGTCTCGGCGAGCGCGGCCTGGAACGCCGGCCAGATGTCCACCAGCGCACGTGGAGACCGCCCCGCATCCCCCTCGGGCGTGGCCACCGGCCCGGGCGTCACGTAGCCGAGGGCTCGCAGGCGCTCGGCGGCCTCGCCTGACGGACCGGCCGGAGAAGGGGGCGCGGCGGCCCGGCCGAGCGCGCGAACCCGGGTCGCCATGGCCTCGAGCGCCGGGCGGTGGCGGGAACCGACATCGGAGCGTTCATCCGGATCGGCGACGAGGTCGTACAATTCCGGGCGTTCCGGGTCGCCGATGTACTTCCATCGGCCCGACACCAGCCCCTTCAGGGCGGCGAAGCCCGCCGTGGCCGGGTACTCGGTTTCGAGGTACACCTCGGCCTCGACCGAGGCGGCGCCCGGCGCGAAGAGGTCGCGGCCATCCCCGTCTTCCAGCCCGCCCAGCTTCAGCAGGCCCATCACCGTGGGCGCGACGTCCACCAAGCTGGCCGCGTCGCCGCGCACGGCAACGGGCACGCCCGCACCGGCCATGACCAGCGGGATCGCCACCGCCTTCTCGTAGATCAACAGGCCGTGGGTGGCCTCGCCGTGGTCGCCCAGCGCCTCGCCGTGGTCGCCGGCCACGACGACCAGCGTTGGAGAGGCCGGCTCCCGGGACGCGAGCGCGTCGAGCAGGCGGCCGAGTTGGGCGTCCGCGTACGCCACCTCGCCGTCGTACGCGTGGCCGCCCGCCCGCTCGGTCCAGCCGGGGGGTGGGTCGTAGGGAGCGTGGGGATCGTACAGGTGGACCCAGAGGAAGAACGGCACGCCGGACCGGTCGGAAGCCAGCCAGGCAAGCGCCCGATCGACAACCGCCTCGCCCCGCCGCTCCGCCTCGGGCTCGCCCGCCACCATGTCGCGCCTCGCGATCTCCGCGTCGTAGGTGTCGAACCCTTCTGCAAGACCGAAACGCGGATCGAGCACATAGGCGCCGACAAACGCGCCCGTGCGGTACCCCGACCGCCGAAGCACCGTGGCCAGCGTCGGCGTGCCGGCGGCCAGACGGTGGGCGCCGTTCAACCGTACGCCATGCCGGGGCGGCAGCAGGCCGGTCATCAGCGAAGCGTGGGCGGGAAGCGTCAGCGGCACCGGGCTGCGCGCGTTCACGAATCGCGTCCCGCGCGCGGCGAGGGCGTTGAGCGATGGCGTCAGGGGCCCGCCGGTGCGGTCCGCCCGCAGCGTGTCGATGGAAACCAGGAGGACGTTTGCGCGGGTCGTGATGGCACCGGCCGGGGGAGCCCCGCCCGCACGCGGGTAGAGGTACCAAGCGGCGGCGCCGGCAGCCATCAGCACGAGGGCGATGGCCGCGGCCCGCAGCCGGCGAGGGGTTCGTCCCGGCACGCGCCTGGCGGCTGCTGCCATCCGCAGGGGAGGGTATCACACGCCGCGGGCACGAGAACCCGGCGCGAAAAAGGGCCGGCGCCGCTCCAGGGGCGAGGCGGAAGGCCACCGTGCCTTCCGCCCTCGGCCCAACCCGGTCAGAACGAGAAGCGGAACCCGATCTGGCCGACCCGCTGCTCGGGGTTCTGGAAGTCGCCCGCAAACTCGGTCGGCTGCATGAAGTCGGGGTTCGGTGCGCCGGTCCCGAAGTACTGCGTGGTGAGGAAGCCCGACGGGTTCTTCGCGTTGAACAGGTTGAAGATCTCGCCGATGGCCTCGATTTGCGCCGTCCGGTGCAGGCGGAAGCTGCGCGACACCCGCAGGTTGAACTGCGTGCGCCACGCGCCGCGGCTGCAGTTCCAGGTCCCGCACGGGCCGATGTCCTTCGGCGCCTCGCCGATCGACGTGAACTGGTAGGCGCGCTCGGGCAGGTCGTTGGTCACGCTGTCCAGGTTCAGGTCCTGCCCGTGATAGGTCGCCACCGGCAGCCTCGACCGGAACGTGAACATCGGCGCAATGGTGAACCCCCTCGTCTGGATGACGCTGGCGATGGTCCCCTTGTGCCGCGCGTCGGTCCGGCCCGCCGGCCCGAACGTCCGCGGGTCGTCGAACAGCCTCGTGTGGTCCTGCAGCACGTCAGTGTTCAGCTCGTCGGTGCCGTTACCCAGGTGGCTCTTCGCCGACGAGAGCGTGTAGGTCGCGGTGAGGTCGAAGCCGCGCGACATCCGGCGCTTCAACCCGAAGATGCCGGCCACGTACCGGCTCTTCGCCTGGCTGATCGCGCCCCGGGTGGAGGAGGAGTTCGGCTGGAGGTTGAGGAACGCCAGCCGCCGGGTCCTGGTCCCCGCGATGTAGGTGTTGATGACCGACCGGGTGTTCAGGTAACGGCCGTCGGCGCGGACGAAGTCGGCCGTGAAGACCGTCGTGCTGGTCAGCTGGTGCGACCAGCCGATGGCGGTCTGGTAGGTTCGTGGCATCTTCAGCCGCGGGTCGACCCACTGCCCGTACAGCGGGAGCGCGGTGGGATCGGCCTGGTTCTGGCCGAGGATGTTGGAAAGCGGCTGCCCGATCCGGTAGAACGAGCCGTCGGGGTTCTTGATGCCGGTCGAGTCGGAGATGTCGATGACGTCACCAAATCGCCCCTGCGCGTCGAAGGCGGCGAACAGGCCGTTCGAGTTGGTGTAGGCCATGTCCATGTAGATGCCCCACCCGGCCCGGATGACGTCACGGCCGTTGCCGCGAACGTCCCACACCGCGCCGATTCGCGGCTGGATGTTGCTCTTGTCCTCCTCGGGTTCGAGCCCCGCGTTCTCGAGCCCCCGGATCCCCTTCAGGAGCCCCGCCTTGCCGGCCGCCTGGATCTTCACGAAGTTCGGGTTGTTCGACTGGTCGTACTGGTACCCGCTCAGGTAGTCGTACCGGACGCCCAGGTTCAGCGTCAGGTTGTTGGTGACCCGCCAGTCGTCCTGGAAGTACATCCCGTACTGCTTCATCGGGATGTTGGCCTTCGCCTCGCCGTCGGCCATCGAGATCGCCTGCAGCGGGCCGTCGATCGTGTCGTCCATGTGCGAGTAGTACATGACGCCCTTGCCCGACTCGAACGTCACGTACAGCCGCGGCTCGTTGATGAAGTTCACGCCCACCTTGAAGTCGTGGCCCAGGCCGCCGCCCCCCGTGAGGTGCCACGAGAAGTCATCCCGGAACTGCCACTTCTTCTGGTTCGTCGTCTGCGGCGTGTTGACGCTCTGCCCGACGTAGACGCCGTTGGGGAACGCCTGGGCCGGGTCGGTGCTGTTGGCGGTGATGCCGTTCAGGAACGTGGCGTACTGGAAGATGAACTCGTTGAGCTTCGACCCGCCGAGCACCCAGTTGTAGTTCACGTTCACCGAGTTGAACGTGTTCTTGCTGTCGCCCCACGAACTGGGCGGCGAGTTCCGGCTCGCCCCGTACGGCTGCGAGTTCTGGTTCCGCCCGTAGCGCACCGACACGAAGTGCTTCGGGCTGAGGTTCATGGTGACCTTGGTGGTCACCAGCGTTTCGCGGTAGGGCGTGTCGTACACCCCGTTCAGCTCGGGGAACAGGCCCAGCGTATCCACCGCCTGCTTGGTGTCCTGCTGCGTGCGCTCGAACGCCCCGAAGTAGTGGATGCGGTCGCGGATGGCGGGCCCGCCGAACGAGCCGCCGTACTGATACCGGCGGTAGTCCTGCTTGGGCACCTCGTTCGTCTTCTCGGTCTGCGTCCTGGCGTTCATCGCCTTGTCGCGGAACATCGTGAACCAGCTGCCGCGGTACTGGTTCGTCCCGCTCTTGGTGACGATGTTCATCACGCCGCCCTGGCTGCGGCCGAACTCGGCCTTCGAGCGCGAGGTGACGAACGCGAACTCCTGGATGGCCTCGAGCGGGAACAGCTGCAGCAGGCCACCGACCGTGTCGTCGTTGTTGTCGCCGCCGTCGATCTGGTAGTTGACGTTCCGGCCGTTCCCCCCGTTGATCTGCGGCGAGAACTGCGTGCTCTTGGTCGGGTCGGAGTGGAACCCCAGCGCGACGCCGGGGATCGTGACGGCCAGGTTGGCGAACTGCCGGCCGTTGAGCGGCATCGACTCGATGCGTCCCACCTCGACGACACCTCCCACCGCGGAGTTGGTCGTCTCGATGAGCGGCGTCTCGCCGGTCACCGTCACCGTCTCCGACATCGACGCCAGCTTGAGCCCGACGTCGAGCGTGACCGTCTGCGTGACGTTGACCACGACCCCCTTGTGCTCGAGGACGGCGAAGGACGCCAGCTCGTACCTGATGTCGTAGGTGCCCACCGGCAGCGCCATGAGCCGGTACAGCCCCTGGCCGTCGGTGGTCTCGGTGCGGACGAACCCGGTGGACACCTCCCGCGCCGTGACCGAGACGCCGGGAAGGGCCGCGTGCTGTTCGTCGGTGACCCGGCCGGTGATGTTGCCGGCCGTCTGCTGCGCGGACGCCGGGACGCCGGCGGCGCACAGCACGAGGAGCGAGACGAGCACCATCCTTCGCATGCCCGACCTCCTGAGGAAAGGAACCGCTGCGACGGGACTGAAGCGACGACGCGTTGTCGAAGGACTGCCGACCGGACGCCGCGATGGAAGAACCAAGCCGCCGCCGGGGCGGGAGACGCCGTGCGCGAGAACGCCGCCGAACGAACCGACGGACGCCGACGGAAGAGGTGGTTGCAGGCTGAGCCGGAGAAGAGAGTACAGCGCCGCCGCCGCCGAGTCCAGAAAAATGCAGGGGAGAGGAAAGGAGGGCAGCGGGGAGGGGACGGCACTCGCACAGGCGTCTCGCCTGTGAACCCTGCGAACTCAGCGAACCGCCGCCCGCAACCGCTCGACTTCGGTCCGTTGCGGCGCGCCCGGCGGCAGGCGGCGCAGCAGTTCGTCCGCCTCGCGGGCCGCCTCGTCGCGCCGCCCCGCGCGGGCAAGCACGCGCGCCAGGTTGAACCGCGCCTCGTGAAAGTCGGCGTCGCGTTCGAGCGCCGACCGCAGAGCCGCTGTCGCTGCCGGCAGCCGGCCGAGTGCGGCCTCGGCAATCCCGATGTTGGCGAGCACCACCGGGTTGCCGGGCTCCACCGCCGCTGCTTCCCGCAGCACCGCCAGTGCCTCGCCGGCGGCGCCGCGCCGGCCCAGGCAGACGGCCAGGCCCAGGTAGGGATCCGCCGAGGGAACGCGCGCCGCGATCGCGGCACGGAAGTGCGGCTCGGCCTCCCTCGCGCGCCCCTCCTCGAGCAGCACGTACCCGAGGCGCTGCCGCGCCTGCCCGTTCTGAGGGTCGTCGCCCACGATGGCGTCGAGCAGCGCCTTCAGCGCCGGCCCGGTGACCTCGCCCGACACCGCCTGCTGCATGCGCGCGGCGAGCGCCTTGCGGTCCTTGGGGTCGGGGCGAGGGCCCTCGCGCGCCGGGCCCCCGTGCAGGTAGCCGAGCGCCGCCAGCTGCGACCGCGCCTCGGGGTCGGCGGGGACTTGCTGCCCGGGCAGCAGGCCAGGCCCGAAGCGTTCGACCCGGTCGAGCAGGCGGGCGAGCGTCGCGGCCTCGTCGCGTGGATGCAGCTCGCCGGGATCGGCCGACACGTCGTAGAGCTCGGGGCGCGGCGCCTCGATGGCCTTCCACCGGCCCGAACGGATGCTGCGCAGCGGGCTCCAGCCGAAGTCGAGCAGCGGTGCGTACGACTCGGCGTAGAGGTCGCGGGCGGGCAGTGCGCGCTTCTCGAAGCAGGGCGAAAGATCGATCCCGTCCGGGTCGAGCGGTGCGACGCCGAGCAGCCGCGTGACGGTCGGCACCAGATCCACCAGGACGACCGTGTCGGGCACCACCAGGCCTGCCGGGAGGCCGCGCCCTCGCATCAACAACGGCACCCGCAGGGTGGTGTCGTACACGAACAGGCTGTGCGTCACCTCGCCGTGTTCGCCGAATGCCTCGCCATGGTCGCTCGCGACCACCAGCAGCGTGTCCGTTGCGGCGCCCGAGATGGCGGCCAGCAGGCGGCCTGCCTCGCGGTCGGCCAGCGCCACCTCGTCGTCGTAGCGATCGCTCGCAGGCCGGCCCGCCGCGGCGGAGGGGGCGCCGTAGGGGGCGTGGGGCTCGAAGAGATGGACCCAGAGGAACCGGCGGTCAGCCTGGCTGGCCCGCCACCATGCCACGGCCTCGTCCACCACCTCGTAGCCGGGCCGTTCCGCGGCCGGACGGCCATCGACGCCGCGCGGCAGGCGGTCGCCGTAGACCTCGAAGCCGCCGTCGAGACCGAACCGGCGCTCGAGCGGGAACGCAGCCACGAACGCGGCGGTGGCAAATCCCTGCGCCCGCAGGTGCGCGGCGAGCGTCAGCGTGCCGGGCTTCACGCGCATACCATTGTGGCGGGCGCCGTGGCCGGGCGGGTAGAGCCCGGTGAGCAAGCTGGCGTGGGAGGTGAGCGTGATGGGGGCCGGCGCGAAGGCGCGCTCGAAGCGGACGCCGCCCCGCGCCACCTCGTCGAGGACCGGCGTTCGGGCGCCTGAGTATCCGTAGGCGCCGACACGATCGGCGCGCAGGGTGTCGATGGTGATCAGGACCAGGTGACGGGGAAGGGAGGGGGGAGCCGGTGCGCCCGGCTCGCCGCAGCCAGCCAGCGCCAGCACCAGTCCGCACGCCACGATGGAGGGGCAGGGCCTCAGCCCGGCCATCTGCGGCCGCTTCACGGCGCCATTGTAGGCCAAAGAGAAGAGGGCGGGGCGCCAGGCCCCCAATGCCCGGCGTCCCGCCCTCAGGCTGTCCGCAGCTTCTAGAACCGGAACCGCGCGCCGAACTGCGCCTGCCACCGCGAGCGTACGTCGTCCACCAGGAACCGGCCCTGGTAGCTCGACGAGGTGATCGACGAGATGTTGTAGATCATCTTGCCGGTCGCGGCGTCGATCCCGTCGTAGCGGATGTCGGTGTTCTGGTTGTTGGCGGTGTACTGCACTTTGCCCCAGTCCTTGTTCAGCATGTTCAGGAAGTTGAACACGTTGAACTCCAGCTCGACGCGGCGCGTGCCGCCGAACGGCACGTTGACGGCGAGGCGGACGTCCATCTGGTGCGTCCAGGGCTGGCGGCACGAGTTGCGCTCCATGATGCCCCCGGCGAAGTCCATCGCGCAGGGGTCGGCGCTCAGCCACGCCATCAGCTGCTCGCCCGTCCCGTTGCGGACGATGACCTCGTTCGCGCTCGCCGGGACGTAGAGCAGGTCGTTGGTGGTGCGGCCGTCGCCGTTGACGTCCTGGGTGAAGGCCAGCGCGTAGGGCCGGCCGGCCTGGCCGTTGTAGAAGGCCGACAGCGTGGCCGACACGAAGCGCAGCGGCAGCTGGTACGACGCGCTCACGTTGACCCGGTGCCGCACGTCGTAGTTCGACACGGTGAGCGGCGGGTTGTTCGGGTCGCCGGGCACCATGTTGTAGCCCCAGTTCGAGGCGGCCTGCGACGAGGTGCCGTCGGTGATCGACCGGGCGCGGTTGTAGAGGTAGGACGCCGACGCGTGGAAGTTGTCGCGCCACGGACGGTCAACCTTGAACGCCAGGCTCCACGAATCGCCCTGGTTGGTGTTCGAGAGGAAGATCGCGTCGCCGAGCTCTGGGGCCAAGCGCGCGTAGTACGGCCGCCCGTCCGGCCGGGTGCCCGCCGCCTTCAGGTTCAGGTTCTGGTACTTCACGTCCTTGACGTTGTTCGAGTAGATGAACTCGCCGGTCGCCACCAGCCCCAGGAAGCCCAGCTCCCGGTCGTACGCGATGTTGCCGCGGAGCAGCTGCGGGTAGGTGTAGTCGGGATCCACCATGTCGATCTCGCCGGCCACCGACTGCCCGCCGGTGATCTCCTTCGGCTGGGCGTTCGGGTCGGCGACGAACGGGATCCGGTTGTTGCGGTTGAAGCTCACGCGCAGGCGCGAGATCTCGATGCCGGTGTTGCCGTACTGGTTCGAGAGCCAGACGTAGGGCGTGCGCCCCGAGAACAGCCCGATGCCGCCGCGCACCTGCTCGCGGGTGTTGTCGGTCGGCCGCCAGTTGAAGCCCACGCGGGGCGACCACATGGTCGGCGCCGGCGTCACGTCGGTGGCGTACCCGTAGGTGGCCACCGCCAGCGGGTTGGCCGTCGGCGTGTCGGGGAACGACGGCTTGTCCACGCGCAGGCCGAAGTTCAGGCTCAGGCGGTCGGCGACGCGCCACTGGTCGCCGGCGTACACCCCGAACTGGTACACCCTGAAGCGGGCCGCGAAGTCAGGGTCGACGGTGCCGAAGCTGTAGTCGTACGACTGGGCCAGCCCCTGCTCGAACAGGTCGAGGCTGTCGAACGAGTAGGTGCCCGCGTTGTCGCGGATGAACACGTTGCGGAACTTGTAGAACTCGTTGTGCGTGCCGAACGTGATGGTGTGCCTGCCGCGCACCAGCGTCACGTCGTCGGTCAGCTCGTAGATGTCCTGGTCGAGGGCGTTGGCCGCCGAGAACTGCTCGCGCCCGGCGCGCAGCGTCGAGTTGTCGGGCAGCGTCACGCTCACCTGCGGGAAGACGCGGAACTCGGGGCGATCACGGAACTCGCGGATCCGCTGCGCCGTGAAGCGGAACTCGTTGAACAGCTGCCCGATGGCGCTGTTCAGCTGGACGACCGTCGAGTTCGTCTTCGAATTGAACTGGTAGAAGTTGTCCGGGAAGATGTACGACCGCACGCTCGGCGAGCCGATGTCGTTGACGGCCTTCACGTAGTTGTGGCGGACGGTCAGCTGGTTGCGCGGGTTCACGTTGAGGTCGGCGCGCACGAAGACCTTGTCGCTGTCGGTCTGGCGGGTGAACTCGTCGGTGCTGCCCGGTTCGTACCCGTACTTGTTCTTCAGGATCGAGAGGAAGCGGTTCACGTCCTCCGTGCGGCCGAAATGGGCGCCCGACCCCGAGATCGAGGTGCCCGACGGCGTGTCGCGCCGCGAGATCTCGCCGTTGCCGAAGAAGAACGCCCGGTTCCGGACGATCGGCCCGCCGAGGCTGGCGCCGTACTGCTTGTTGCTGAACGTGCCGAACTCGCGATCGTTCGGACCCTTGCCCACCAGGTCCTGGTTGCGGCCGAAGTAGTACGCCGTCCCGTGGAAGTCGTTGCTCCCGCTCTTGGTGATGGCGTTCATGCTGCCGCCCGAGAACCCGCCCTGGCGCACGTCGTACGCCGACACGACCAGCTGCAGCTCCTGGATGGCGTCGAGGCTGATCGGCTCGGTGCTGGCCTGGCCGCCCGGCGTCCCGCTCGAGGCAAGGCCGAAGACGTCGTTGTTCACCGCGCCGTCGATCTGGATGTTGTTGTACCGCTCGTTCCGGCCCGCCACCGAGATGGCCGCCGCGTCGGTGCCCACGGGCGTCGCGACGAAGTGGGGCGAGAGGCGCGCGTAGTCGAACAGGCTGCGGTTCACCGTCGGCAGGCTCTGGATGGCGTCCGACGAGACGTTGGCGGCCGTTCCCGCCCGCGCCGGGTCGATGATCTGCGCCTCGGCGACGACGTTCACCGTTTCCTGCACGCTCTCGAGCTGCAGGGTGAAGTCCACCCGGCGCTCGTCGCCCAGGTTCACGGTCACGCCGGTGTTCTGCTGCTGGCGGAACCCCGGCATCGTCACCGTGATCGTGTACGGCCCGCCAACCCTGACATTCAGGAACGAGTAGTAGCCGTCGGCCCCGGTGACCGTCTCGTAGCTGGTCCCGGTCGGCGTGTGCAGGGCCACCACGTTCGCCCCGGGCAGCACGCCCTGCTGGGCGTCGGTGACGACGCCTGAAATGCTGCCGGTGGTGACGGTCTGCGCGAGCCCCGGCTGGGCTGCCGCCGCCAACAGCAGTACGAGGGCCGCCACGAGCGACAGCAGTCCCTTCTCAGTCCTCTTCATTGTGATGACTCCACCTTCTCCGTGGTCTCCACTCGCCCTGCACACACCGCCCACCCGGCGCGCACCTTGCGCCGCGCTTTGCCAATCTCTGTCGCGGAGTCTGCCAAGGAAGTGTTCGGGACCAAACGGACAACAGACCACGATAGCCGGGCCGCGGCTGCCAAGTCAACCGAGAGCACGACCCCGGACGGCTAGCAGCAGGTTCCAGGACCCTGCCGCTTGCCGACGGGAAGGTGCTCGAGTCAGAGAAGCGCGGGGGCCGACAGGGCTTGCTGTGTTCGCGACACGGCTTCGTCCAGGTAGACGCGGTCCAGCTCGATGCCGATGAAGCCGACGCCCAGCCGCGCGCAGGCCACCGCCGTGCTGCCCAGGCCGGTGAACGGGTCGAGCGCGAGATGCGCGCGGGCCAGGCCGTGCAGCCGCAGGCAATACTCGGGCAGGCGGATGGGGAAGGTCGCCGGGTGGGGACGATCCTTCGCGCGGTTGTTGATCGTTTCGTACGGCAGGAACCAGGCGTTGCCCCGGCAGCGGACATCCGCGGCCGCGGCACGCCAGCGCCCGACGTTCGACTTGTCCTGGTACGGCACGCCAATCGCCGTCCGGTCGAGCGGCGTCTCCCCGTCGAGGGTGAAGTGGAAGATGAACTCGTGGCAGTCGTTCAGGAACCGCGGGCTGTTGATCGGCTTGTAGTGGCCCACGGCAAGGTCGCGCACGAGCCCCGCGCCCGCCCCCGCGGCAGCCCGCTCGATCACGATCGACTTCACCCAGTGCACGGTGTTCTGCAGCCGCAGGTGAGGCCGCACCGCCTGGGCGATGTCCATGGCCACCCACGGGTCCTTCGGCTTCGCCCCGACGTTCAGGAAGAGCGAGGCGCCGGGGCCCATGACCGCCCGGACCGCCTGCACCCACTCGCCGGTCCACTCCAGGTACCGCTCCCGAGGCAGGGTGTCCTGGTACGAGCGGTACTTCACGCCCAGGTTGTAGGGCGGCGAGGTGACGGCCACGTCGATTCGCTCAGAACCGAGGCGGGGAAGCACTTCGAGGCAGTCGCCGAGGAAAAACGTGAGGGTGCGGCCGTTAGGATGCCGAAGCGTGGCGTACGGGGTCGGACGGGCGCTCACAACGCCGCATTCTACGAGGCCCGGGCGACGACGACAACGGGGACGGCCCCGGAGAAGCGGCGGGGGAGTGCATGGTTCCGCCGGTGCTGGGGCACCTCGCATTCGGCCCCCTTCTCCTCCACGTAGATCACCTCGCGCGAACTCGCGAGTTCGAGGTAGCGACCCACGACGCAGCCGCACTGAAGGGTGGCGAAGCCGAGGAGGCGAACCAGGCTCATATCACACTCGGCCGGGGGCATTTGCAATCGGCGTGCCGCGGCTGAGATGGCTACTGCGCCAATTCCGGCCTCACAGAAGCCGGAATCGCGCCTTGCGTGTCCAGGCCGTGATGCGGCCATGATCCTTAGCCTTCACGTCCGTGGATCGAAAGGACAACTGGTTGGATCACTGCTTGAGGACGGCCGGCATTCCGGATACCTTGATGGCCACATGCAGGATCGTGCTCGGGCTGACAAGTTGTGGCACCGGGTGGCCGTTCTTTGCGCCGTCGCGATAGCGTTCGGCGCCGTGGCCGCGCTCACGCGCGGCCGCGAACCGCGCCCACTGAAGGAGGCTGCGCCCGACGGTTTCGCCCTGCTTCTCCGGGATCCCGCGCTGCAGGCGGCGTTGGCCGGCATCGAGGCGGCCGAGCCGGCGTTGCTCGACGATCAGGTGGCCTTCACCGAGATCCCCGCGCCGCCCTTCGGCGAAGAGGCGCGCGCCGCACGCTTGAAGCAGGTGTTCGAGGCGTTGAGGCTTCGCAACGTCCGGATCGACGCGGTGGGCAACGTCATCGGCGAGCGTCCGGGCCTGGCGCCACGACCCAACCTGGTAGTGGCTGCACACCTCGACACCGTCTTCCCCGAGGGAACCCGCGTGAAGGTGACCAGGGAAGGTCCGGTCCTGCGCGCGCCGGGTATTGCAGACGATGGTCGGGGGCTGGCGGTGCTGGTGGGGGTCGCGCGGGCCTTGGAGCGGGGCGGCGTGTGCACGCCGGGGACGATCACCTTCGTCGCCAACGTGGGCGAGGAGGGGCTGGGCGACCTTCGGGGCATGAAACACCTCTTCGGCCACGAGCTGCATGGACGCGTGGATGCCTTCGTCTCAATTGACGGTACGGGCCATGGCATCACCAACGTGGCGGTTGGGAGCCGGCGCTACCGCGTCACCTTCACGGGGCCCGGAGGGCACAGCTTCGGTGCCTTCGGAACCGTGAACCCCGCGCACGCGCTCGGGAGGGCGGTGGCGGCCGTGGCCGACTTCGCCGTGCCGCACGCGCCGAAGGTGACCTTCAACGTCGGCCGCGTCGGCGGCGGCACCTCGGTGAACGCGATCCCCGAGGCAACCTGGTTCGAGATCGACCTGCGCTCTGCAGACGAGGCGGCGCTGGCCTCGATCGACGCGAGGTTCAAGGACGCGGTCGAGCGGGCGGTTCGCCGGGAAAACGCGCGGTGGGCGGCGGGCCGCATCGACGTGGCCGTCGAGCTGGTCGGGAATCGCCCCGCGGGCCGGACCTCCGAGGACTCTCCCATCGTGAAGACCGCGCTGGCCGTGAGCCGCGCGCTGGGGCTGCCCGCCTCGCTTGGCGAGGGATCCACCGACGCGAACGTCCCGATCGCCTTGGGAATCCCAGCTATTACGGTGGGCGGCGGCGGCCACTCCAGTGGCGCGCACACGCTGGCCGAGAGCTTCGACAGCACCGATTCCTGGAAGGGAACCGCGCGAGTGACGGCGCTGGTCTTCGCGCTGGCCAGGTGACGCAGGCAGCAGGACCGGCGTCCGGCCTGTCGGAACTTTGACACCGGCGGCGGCAGCGGCGAAGGGTAGGGGGACGGGCGTCCGCCTGTCCGGCATCCGTGCTTTCTCGAGGAGGCCCCATGGCCCAGGTCAAGCTCTACGCCGTCCCCGGCTGTCCCCGCTGCGAGGAGGTTCGCCAGTTCCTGCGCGACCGGGGAATCGCGTTTACCGAAATCGACGTCCTGACCACCCCCCTGGCGTTCCACCGCACGATGGTCTTCTCGGGGACACCCGCCGTGCCGGCCGTCGATGTTGACGGAAGGGTGGTGGTGGGCGTCGATCCCGAGG
>JARKSS010000520.1 GCA_029974175.1 Vicinamibacterales bacterium | reverse complement strand
CGAGCAGCCGGTCGTAGAAGTCGGGCAGCGCCGACACGACCCGGTTCCAGTTGGGAATGAGCGGCGCTCCCAGCGGGTCCTCCAGGTAACGCTGGCACGCGAGGCGGAGCCCCTCCGCGAAGGCGACCACCGTGCTCTCCTCCTCGTTGCGGTCGAACGCGAGACCGTTGATGGCCGCGTCGGCGTGGTAGCGGTTGATGGTGTCCTCGGCCGTCCGGATGTACTGCACCGAGAGCGTCCGGAAGAGCCCCTCGGTGAACACCGCCCCCTCGGCCGCCAGCGTGCGGAGCAGGTTCTGCGCGATGTCCACGCACATCTTCACCAGGCCGCGGGTCGCGTCGCCCGCCTTCATCTCCTGGTGCTTATGGTCGTAATTGTCGCAGATTTCCGTCTGGCAGATCCGCTTCAGGGCGCAGTTGCGGTACACCTCGGCCAGCATGCCGACCTCGAGCCCCCAGTCGGACGGGATGCGCGTGACGCGGGCGAGGTCGGTCCGCATCGCGAACTCGCCGGCCAGCGCGTAGCGGAACGAGTCGAGGTAGGCGAGCAGCGGCAGCGGGCCGACCAGGCGCTGCAGCGTGCGGATCAGCGGCGTGACGAACAGGCGCGTCACCCTCCCGTGCATCTTCCGGCCCACCCGGCTGTAGAACCCCTTCGAGAACTCGAAACCGAGGTTCGGGTTGGCCACCGGGTAGCAGAGGCGCGCCAGCAGCTCGCGGTTGTAGGTGGTGATGTCGCAGTCGTGCAGCGCGATCACGTCGCAGTCGTCGGTCGCGAGCAGGTAGCCGTACGCCATCCAGCACGACCGGCCCTTGCCGTCCTCCCCGACCGGGAGGTTGTGGGCGGCCAGGCGTTCGTACAGGGCACGAATCGCGGGACCGTCGTGCCAGATGATGCTCACCTTCTGGGGCAGGACCGACAGCATGGCGCGGGCCGTCTCGAACTCCTCGGCCGTCGCGCGCCCCAGCGACACCACGATCTCGTGCAGGTACTCGACGTGCCGCAGCTCCTTGATGATCCGCGGCATCGCGGGGCGGGTGAACTCGGCGTAAAGGGCCGGCAGCACGAGCGCGATCCGCTCGGTCCTGGCGATGTCGGTCAGCTCGGCCTCGATTCGTTCCAGGTTGGCCGATCCCAGGCGGTGGAGCGTTGTGACGACACCGGTCTGATAGAAGTCGGCCATCCCGACTCTCCTTTCAACTGGGCCTCTCGGGCTTGGGACCCTCTGGGCCGAGTCTAGTGGGCGGCCGCCGGGCAGGCCATCCCGTCTGGACGGGATTCTGAGGCGGGGAAGGGAGGGAGAACGGCCGCGTTCCTCCGCTGCGGACCGGGGCCGCTAGATTGAGGGGAGATGTCCGCCCGTCACGCTCAGGCCCCCGGCGGCCACGGGACCGCCGGCCGTCGCGCCAGCGCCCGCCGCCTGTCGATGGTCCTGGCCCTGGTGGCCGGCTATATGGTGGCCGAGGCCATCGGCGGCCTGCTCACCAACTCGCTGGCCCTGCTCGCCGACGCCGGCCATATGCTGTCGGACGCCGCGGCCCTCGGCCTGGCGCTCTTCGCGCTCTGGTTCGCGGCCCGCCCCGCCCCGTCCAACCGCACCTACGGCTACTACCGGATCGAGATCCTCGCGGCGCTGGCCAACGGCGCCACGCTGGTGGCCGTCGCCGTGTTCATCCTGGTCGAGGCCTACCAACGCATCTCGAACCCGCCCGCCGTGGACGGGGGGCCGATGATCGCCATCGCCGCCGGCGGCCTGCTCGTCAACCTCGTCGCGCTGCGGCTGCTGCACGAGGGGAAGGGCGAGAGCCTCAACGTACGCGGCGCCTGGCTGCACGTCCTGACCGACGCCCTTGGCAGCATCCAGGCGATCGCGGCCGGCGCGCTCATCGTCGCATTCGGATGGACGTGGGCCGACCCGGTGGCCTCGGCGCTGATTGGCCTCCTGGTGCTCTACTCGGCCTGGGGCCTGGTGTCGGCGTCGGTCTCGGTGCTGATGGAGAGCGCCCCGGTCAACGTGGACGTGGACGCGGTGCGGGACGCGCTGCGCGAGGTGGCGGGCGTGGCCGAGGTCCACGACCTGCACGTCTGGAGCATCACGAGCGGGATGCCCGCGCTGTCCGTGCACCTGGTCGCGACCGCCGACGCCGGGCGCTGGGACGATTTGCTGCGGCGGGCCGGCGAGGTGCTGCACCACCGGTTCGGCGTGGCGCACACCACCATCCAGGTCGAGGGGGCGTGCGGGTGCGAGCCGTGCGGCACCACCCTGACACAGCCCTAGCAGGCCGCCCCATTCATCGGCAGCTCGCACGTCATCTCGATCATCGTCGGCCTGAAGCCCAGGCGGGCGAACAACCGTTGGGCGTCCTGGTTGGCGTAGGCCGACCACAGGATCACACGGGGGATGCCGCGTTTCTCGAACCAGCCGGCGGCCTCGAGCATCAGGGCGCGCGCCATCCCCTGGCGCCGAAAGCGCTCGTCCACGAAGACATCGTGGATGAAGCCGGCCTCCTCGCGAAGCTCCTTCCACGACCGGGGTTCGATGGCCGCGTAGAGGTAGCCGGCCACCACTCCTTCGACGTCGGCCACCAGCAGCAGCACGTCGGGCTCGGACAGCTGCGTGCCCAGGAACCAGGCGTAGCCCGCCTCGGGATCGCGGCCAGGCGCCATGAAGCGATGCCGGTCGAACCCATGGTGCTGACGCAGCAGGCGGGCCCCAAGCTGCCCGATGGCCTCGAGGTCTGTTTCGCGTGCCCTTCGAACCGTGAACGACATGAGGTCCTTTCTCAGGATCCGGGATTCAGGATTCGGAATTCAGGGGGTCGGGTTCGGGCCCGGCCTGTACTCCTTCTCAACGTGGCCCTCGAGTTGGTCGGGATAGAAGTAGACGTCGCGCAGGGTCCCGGTCGCGTAGCGCAAGGCCTGGTCGTTGAAGTGCGGCGATGCCGGGTTCCCGCTTTGGCCGCCGGCGCTGATCGCGCGCGCCCGCACCCTTGGACCGAACTCGACCACCGCCACGAAGCTGTTGCCGCTGGTGCCGTACATCCGCTTCGTGCCGTAGGTTCGCGCACCGAACGAGGCAAGCGATCCCCACCGGGCCGACGTGAAGCCAACCGGGATGCTCGGCTTCCCGTCGTCGAACACCTGGACGATGTCGCCCGTCAGGCGCTGGAACCGGTTGATCTCGCCCCACGGGGTCTGCCAGGTGCCGAAGTCGCGCGTCAGGCGCTCCACCGCCTGCTCGAGCGACTCCAGCAGCTGCGAGGGCGTGGCCTTTCGGACGAGGTGGTCGGCCTCGAGCTCGCCCGGGTCGCGGGGGCCCAGGCCGACGCGGCGGCCGAGATCCTCGCCCCAGTAGACGGCGAGCGACGTGGCCACCGACTCCACGCCCCAGCGCCGGTTCCAGCCTCGCAGCACGCCGATCGGCCCGGCGAGCGCGGCCTTGCGCGGGTGGCCGTCCGGCAGGCCGTCCCAGGCACCTAGCAGCGGCGGCAGCATCGTGTCGAAGGCGGGCCGGTAGCAGTCGTAGGCGGCCGCCAGGAGCGAGTCGAGCGTGAAGTCCTTCCGCCCCTCGAGCACGCGGACGGCGTGCAGGCCGCGGGCGTGCTCGCCGCCGGCGTCCACGTCGGGCGGGTAGTCCTCTTTCTTCGGACTTGCGGGGCCGGCCGCCGACCAGGGGGCGTTGTTGGTGTTGAAGAGCCAGCCGGTTGGCGGGTTCAGCACGAGCGGCGTTTCGTCGATCCCGTGCACGCCACGCCAGTCGGTGGCCGGGTCGCTCCCGTCCACCGGCCGCGTCCAGTCGTACCGCCGGTCGCGAACGGGGACGAAGTTGGCGTGGAAGTAGGCGATGTTGCCGTCCGCGTCGGCGTAGATCGTGTTGTTGGACGAATTGGTGTGCAGCGCCATCGTGTCGCGGAACGCCTGGAGCGAGCGGGCCTTCGTCCGGGTGTACGACTGGATGAGCGCCTTGACCGGCTCTTCCATCAGCCGCACGCTGACCCACTTCCCCTCGGCCTCGCGCACGATGGGGCCGCGATGCGTGCGGAAGACGGTGAACGTGCGCGACGAGAGGCCCGACGCCGTCTGGTAGGGGATTGAGATCGTCCGCGACTCGAGCGGGCGGTCGGATGTGCCGAAGCGATAGAAGAGCCGGTCGCCCTTCTTCACGATCGTCTCGAGGTACTCGTCGATGTTGTCCACGCTGCTCGACGTGTGCATCCAGCCCGCGCGGTCGTTGAACCCCTGGTAGACGAAGAACTGTCCCCACGTGATCGCGCCGTAGGCGTTCAGACCCTCGGCGCTCGTCATCTGCGCCTCGGCGCGGAAGAAGAACGAGGTGTGCGGGTTGATCAGCAGCAGCGCCCGGCCCGCCTTCGCGATCGAGGGCGCGATGGCAATGCCGTTCGAGCCCGACGGTTCGTCATTGGCGCCGTCGGTCGCGGGCCGTTGCGCAGCCTCCGCCGCGTCGCGCCCACCTGCTGCCGGCTCCGCGGCGCCGGCCTTCCCGTAGAACGCTTCGAGGCGGGCCAGGTTGATCCGCTCGATGTCGCCGCCGATGCTTCCCTCCGTGAAGCTGAGCGCCATCCACGGCTCGAAGCGCGTGATGACCCGCGGCTTCACCTCGGGGTGGGTGTGGAGGTAGTAGTTGAGGCCGTCGGCCCAGGCTTGCATCAGCGCCCGCAGCCAGGCGGGGCTCCCGGCGTACAGGGCCTTCAACCGGTCGGGATCGACGAACAGCTTCATCCGCAGGTCCCGGAAGACTGCCGATTCCCCCTCGGCTTCCGCCAGCCGCCCCAGCGCGTTGAGGTAGTTGGTCTCGATCCGGTTGAAGTCGTCTTCGGCCTGCGCGTAGACCACGCCGAAAACCGCGTCGGCGTCGGTCTTCCCGTGCACGTGCGGAATGCCCCAGTCGTCCCGGACGATGGTGACGGCCCGGGCCTGGCGCTCCCACCGTTCGAGGTCACGGTTTTGTGCCGCCTGTGGGCCGAGCGTGGCGGCCAGGATGGCGGCCGCAAGCACGAGTCTCTTCATAGGCGCATCCCCGTGAAGGCGATCATCGTCCCGTCGGGCGACCATTCGTACCCGCCAACCCCGTTCTCGGCGTTGGTCAGCTGCACCGCCTCGCCCCCATCCGGGCGGATCGCGAACACCTGGCTCTTGTCGCCGGAGCGGCTGCTCGTGAAGCCCAGCCACGCCCCGTCGGGCGACCACACCGGGTTGCCCGCCGACTTCTCGCCGCGCGTCAGCTGGAAGGTGCGGCCCGACTTCACGTCGGCCAGCCAGATCTGCGTCACGAAGGCGTCCTGCTTCCAGTCGGTCGCGCCGACCGTGTAGGCGACGTAGGCACCGTCGGGCGAAATGCGGACGCTTCCCACGCTCTCTTCAGCTCGATCAGCTCGTCGATCGTGGGCGGCCTGGTGGCAGCCCCGGCCGCCGTTCCAGCCTGGACCTGCGCCGGGGCCGACAGGGCGACGAGCGCGCAGAGAATCGGCAGGAGGGGCGTCGGAACACGCTTTCTGAGCATGGTCGTCTCTCCCGGATGTCGAAGGGACGCGGCGGAGCGGCCAGTATAACGGAAGGCGCGGGGCCGAGAGGACGGCCGGCACACGGGGACGCATCGGCGTCGCGCGTTTTCACGTAAGCTACACGCAGAAACCCGTTCCGAGGAGTCTCCATGCCGCGACGTGTGAGTGCCGTTCTCATCATCCTGTTCGCCCTGCTCCTCCGCCCGGCAACGGGTGACGAGGGGATGTACCCCATCACCGAGCTGTCGAAGCTGAACCTCAAGGCCAAGGGGCTGCAGATCCCGGTGTCGGAGATCTACAACCCGAAGGGGGGCGGGACGAGCCTGATCGAGGCGATCGTCCACCTTGGCGGCTGCAGCGCCTCGTTCGTGTCGCCCGAGGGCCTCATCATCACGAACCACCACTGCGTGTTCGGCGCGGTCTCGGCGGCCAGTTCGGTCGAGCACGATTACCTGACCCACGGGTTCCTCGCGCGGACGCGCGCAGAGGAGATCCCCGCCCGCGGCATGATTGCCCGCATCACCGAGGAGATGCGCGACGTCTCCTCGCAGGTGCTCGCTGCCGTCGAGCCCGGCATGGACCCGCTCGCCCGGGCCAAGGCGATTGACGGCCGGATCGCCGAGCTGACCAAGGAGGCCCAGGCGAAGCTTCCCGGCAAGACCATCAGCATCTCCGAGATGCTGCCAGGCCAGTCGTACCTGATGTTCATCTCGACCACCTACCGCGACGTGAGGCTGGTCTATGTCCCGCCCCGGTCCATCGGCGAGTTCGGCGGCGAGGACGACAACTGGGTCTGGCCGCGGCACACCGGCGACTTTTCCTTCGTCCGCGCCTACGCCGACAAGGACGGCCGCCCCGTCGACTACTCGGCCGACAACGTCCCGATCCGCCCGCGACGCTTCCTGAAGGTGAACCCGAACGGCGTGAACGAGGAGGACTTCGTCTTCATCCTCGGCTACCCGGGACGCACCTACCGCCACCAGAGCTCCTACTACCTCGCCTACGAGGAAGAACACCGGATGCCGTGGGTGGCCGACCTCAACCAGTGGCAGATCAAGACCCTCGAGGAGCTGGGGAAGGGTGACCGGGCGATCGCGCTGAGGTTCGACTCGCGGATCAAGGGCCTGGCGAACACGATGAAGAACTACCGGGGGAAGCTCGACGGCATGCGCAAGCTGGGCCTGACCGCGGCGCGCCGCAGCGAGGAGGCGGCCCTGCAGAAGTTCGTCGACGCCGATCCGGCCCGCCGCGCCGCCTACGGCACGGTGCTCGCCGACACGGCGCGGATCTACGAAGGGATGGCGGCGCGCTTCCAGTACGAGATGACGCTCGACAACCTCGTGTCGATGTCGGCCCTCCTCCGCGCCGCCTCGACCATCGTCGCCGCCGGCACCGGCGCCCCGGCCACGACGCCGCCCGGGCGAGGCGCGAACCCGTTTGCCAGCTACCACGAGCCGGCCGAGGTGCTCTTCCTCCAGAAGATCGTGTCGATGGCCGCGGGGCTCCCGGAAGGGCAGCGGATCGCGCCGATCGACCGGTGGCTCGGGGGCGACTTCTCCGAGGAGAACGTCAGGCGCCGCGTCGAGGCGGCGGTGGCCGCGGCAACCGTCAAATCGCAGGAGGCGGTGGCGGCCGCCATCAAGCAGGGGCCCGACGCCGTCGCCCGGTCAACCGATCCGTTCATCGCCCTGGCGCGCGACCTGGCCCCGCTCCAGCAGGAATTGCGTGACGAGCGCACGCGGCGCACCGCCGAGCTGAACAAGCTGTCGGCGCTGCTGCTCGACGCCCGGCAGCAGTACCTGAAGAAGGACTTCGTCCCCGACGCAAACGGGACGCTCCGCTTCACTTTCGGGCGCATCCGGGGTTACTCGCCCGCCGACGCGGTCATCCACAAGCCGCACACCACGCTGGACGGCGTGATCGAGAAGACGAGGGACGAGCCGCCGTACGACACGCCGCAGACCGTGCGCGAGCTGGCCAAGGCCCGCGACTTCGGCCGCTACCGGTTGCCGAGGACCAACCAGCTCCCCGTCGGCCTGCTCTACAACCTCGACACGACGGGCGGCAACTCGGGCAGCGCGCTGATGAACGCCCGGGGCGAGCTGGTTGGCGTCAACTTCGACCGCGCCTGGGCCGCGACCATCAACGACTATGCCTGGAACGAGGCGTACAGCCGCTCGATCGCGGTGGACATCCGCTACGTGCTGTGGGTGACCGAGAAGGTGGCGAAAGCCGACTTCCTGCTGAAGGAGATGGGGATCGGGGGCTGACGGTGGAGTTGTGGCGATTAGTTCTTAGTTATTTGGTTGTTAGTTAGTTGTTGGTTGTTGGTTGTTGGGCCGGGCCACGCTGTCACGCGGGTTCGACCGGCACAGCGTGGCCCGGCAACCAAGCCAAGAACCAAAGGCCAAAGCCCAGACACCAAGTTACCAAAGACGGAAAGCCAAAAACCGGGGACTCATAACTGAGAACCCAAGAACCAGAAACTGAAAACTCAGAACCAAAGACTCAGAACCAAAGACTACCCGCTCACCTCGACGGCTTGCTGAACATCGCCTCGTCGATCGGCTTGTTGTGCTCGACCTTGTCGAGCGCGATCGACACGGCCTGCATGCGGTTGCCAATCTTGATCGAGAAAGGAATCCTGACACCGTCCACCGTGCGGAAGTCGTCAGCCACCACCGTTGACTCGACCTCGCCGCCCGCCTCCGGCACCTCCTGCCTGGTCACCTGCTGGAGGTCGAGGAACGTTTCCGCGTCGAAGTAGTACTTGGTGGGGAAGCCCGTGGCGGGCGTGAAGAGGACGACCAGGGCCGGTCGTGTGCCCACGGTCTCCTTGCCGAGCAGCTCGACCTTGGCCCCGCGTTCCTTGTAGCCGAGCAACGGCGTCGGGAAGTACTCGTTCAGCATGGCCTGAAGCTGGGCGCCGGTGAGGTCGCGATCGCCCTGGAAGCTGTTGCTCGCCCACCCGGTCTTGCCGTCGCAGCGCTGGTCCACGACGATCTCGCCGGCGCCCATGGCGGTGAGGTCCATCCGGAACGACATGCGGCTCTTGTTCGGCACGGCCGCGTAGACCTCGACCGAGCCGGTGAGCGGTGTTCCCTGCACCGAGACCGAGATCGTTCCCGTTGCGACCCGGTTCTGGAGCTTCTGAAGCGCGGCACGGCCGCCGATGGCCGCCAGGTGCTTTTCGACCACTTCGTCGGCCGTCTGCGCCTGGGCTGCTCCCGCGGCCCACCACGCCCCCGCCAACACGACCAGCAGCGACATCGCAGCCCTTCTCATCTGGGTCCTCCAGTCCGGCGGACGCGCCCCGGTGCGGTGGCCGGCGGTACAGCATAGCGCACGCCGCCCTCGGCGCCCCGGCGGACGTTGCCAATCTCCGGAACGGCGCGATAGAGTGTTCGGGACCTGCCATGGGACCGCCCCGGCCCCAGGTACGCCCAATCCAACCGCCCCCCCAAGTGAAAGGGCGAAGAAAAGGCGGCGGGAGAGGTAGAATCCCGCCAGATGCCGTCAAGGGTGGAGGACTGCCTCATTCATCCGGTCGGAACAACGCACCGTGAAGCGGAGAGCCAACATGGACGAGCAGAGCAAGGGTCGTAGCGTCATCTCGCGCCGGGGGTTGCTGGGCGGGTTCGCCGCCGCCGCCGGGGTCATGATCGTACCGCGCCGCGTGCTGGGGGGACCGGGCTACCAGGCGCCGAGCGACACGGTGAACATCGCCACGGTCGGCTACGCGCACGGGATGGGCACGGCCAACACCAACAATTGCGCGAAGGAAAACATCGTCGCGCTGTGCGACGTGGATGAGAGCGCGAGGGCGATCAAGGCCCTCGAGCGGTCGAAGATCCTCGAGAAGTTCCCGAGGGCCAAGCGGTACAAGGACTTCCGGGTGATGCTCGAGCAGCAGAAGGACATCGACGCGGTGATCGTCGCCACGCCCGACCACACGCACGCGGTCGTGGCGATGGCGGCGATGCAGCTGGGGAAGCACGTGTACGTGCAGAAGCCGCTCACCCGGACGATCTCCGAGGCGCGCGCGCTCACCGAGGCGGCGCGGAAGTACAAGGTCGTCACCCAGATGGGCAACCAGGGGCACTCGGGCGAGGGCGTTCGCCTGATCCAGGAGTGGATCGAGGACGGCGCCATCGGCAAGGTGCGCGAGGTGCACTGCTGGACCAACCGCCCGATCTGGCCGCAGGGGATGCCGGCCCCCGCCGAGGGGCAGCCGGTTCCCGAGGGGCTCGACTGGGACCTGTTCCTCGGGCCCGCGCCCGAGCGGCCGTACCACGAGGCGTATCACCCGTTCTACTGGCGCTCGTGGATGGACTACGGGGCCGGCGCGCTGGGCGACATGGCCTGCCACGTCATGGACGCCGCCTACACCGTCCTGAAGCTCGGTTACCCGACCAGCGTCCAGACGACCGTTGCCTACATCGTGCAGCCGGTGACCCGGCCCGACGGGTCGCCGGGGAGCCGCCGCGTCGAGTACAAGGACAGCTTCCCGCCGGCCGAGATCGTCCGCTACACCTTCCCCGCCCGCTCGGAGGACCTCCCCGAGGTGAAGCTGACGTGGTACGACGGCGGCCTGCTGCCCGAGCGTCCCGAGGAGCTGGAGCCCGGTCGCCGGCTGCCGGAGAGCGGCACGATCTTCATCGGCGACAAGGGCAAGCTCATGTCGGAGACCTACTCCGAGGGGCCGCGCCTGATCCCCGAGTCGAGGATGCAGGCCTACAAGAGGCCCGCGAGGCGGCTGCCCCGGGTCCCGGGCACGCACGAGGAGAACTGGATCGACGCGATCAAGGGCAAGACGCCGAAGCCCACCAGCAACTTCGACTACTCGGGCCCGTTCACCGAGGCGGTGCTCCTCGGCAACCTGGGCGTGATGTTCCCCGGGGAGAAGCTGCTGTGGGACGGGCCGAACATGAGGATCACCAACGTGCCCGAGGCGAACGAGTACGTGCAGCACCACTATCGCAATGGCTGGACGCTCTAGCAGGTTCCTGCCGGCTAGCGCCGCGTTCTTCAGCGACCAGCCAGCGCAGCCCTGGGAAAGGTTGTGTGGCGGAGCACGTCGAACGGGGGGCTGAGGACTCGGGTCGTCACCGCGCCTTCCGTCCGGCGTGTTCCATTCCGGCCGCGTTCCTCAGCGGCCCTGAAGGTGGAAGCAACGGGAGAGGGTAGAAGAGGGACAACGCGGGCCGGTTCGAGCGGCCCAGTGGGAGAGAACATGCACAAGACCAACCGGCGGCGGTTCCTGAAGCAGGCCACCGCCGCCACGGCCGGCTTCATGATTGTTCCCCGGCACGTGCTGGGGGGGACGGGCTTCATCGCGCCGAGCGACCAGCTGACCAAGGCGATCATCGGTGTCGGCGGCATGGGCCGCAATCACATTCCCTACGAGGGCACACGGGTGCTCGCCGTGTGCGACGTGGACCGCAATCACCTCGAGAAGGCGGTGTCGATGTCAGGGCCCGACGCCAAGGGCTACTCCGACTACCGCGAGGTGCTGCAGCGGCCCGACATCGACGTCGTCCACATCGCGACGCCGCCGCACTGGCACGGGCTGATTGCCATCGAGGCCGCGCGCGCCGGCAAGGACATCTGGTGCGAGAAGCCGATGACGCGGACGATCGGCGAGGGCCTGCGCGTGATCGAGGAGGTCAACAGGCACGGCCGGATGTTCCGCCTCAACACCTGGTTCCGCTTCAAGGACACCTTCTACGGCCTCGGCACCGACGTGAAGCCGCTGAAGAAGCTGATCCAGAACCGGGTCTTCGGGTGGCCGCTCACCGTCACGGTCAGCGGCATCACCGGCTACGACTGGAAGTTCTATTGGAGCGGCCGCACCGACCTGACGCCGCAGCCGGTTCCCCCCGAGCTGGACTACGACATGTGGCTGGGGCCGGCGCCCTACAAGCCGAACCACCCGCACCGCGTCCACGCCAACTTCCGCGGCTACTGGGACTACGACGGCGGCGGCCTCGGCGACATGGGGCAGCACTACCTCGACCCGGTGCAGTACATGCTGGAGAAGGACGACACGAGCCCGATCCGCGTGGACGTGGACGCCCCGCAGCAGCACTACGACGCGGCCGGGACGTGGCGCCGCATCGAGTACACCTACGCGGACGGCTGCAAGATCATCCTGGACGGCGAGAACCGCGACACCGAGGCGGCCTATATCAGCGGCCCGAAGGGGAAGCTGTTCCGCGGCTTCCGCTCCGACATCCCGAACATCGAGAAGATTGTCGCGTCGCTGCCGGACCCCGAGCCGCAGGTGGGCACCTTCTCCGACTCGGTGCGCACGCGGCGCAAGTTCGCGCTCAACGAGATGAACGGCCACCGCTCCTGCACGCTGGTGAACCTGGGCATCATCGCGGTGCGCCTGGGGCGCACGCTGCACTTCGACCCCGAGGCGCAGCGCTTCCGCGACGACGAGGCCGCGAACCGGCTGATCGATCAGCCGATGCGCGCTCCCTGGACCATCTAGCCGCGCTGGGCTTCAGCCCCGCGTCGTATCGCACGGCTTCAGCCCTGCGTGAGAGCAGAGCGACGAGGATTAAACGATGAAGAACGCACGTTGGACATGCGCCCGCGCGGCGCTGGCCTCCCTGGTGCTGCTGGCGGTCCTGGCGCCCGCGCCCGCCTGGGCGCAGGACAACCGGACGCTGGCGACCAAGGTGGCCGACATCCTGGCCCTGTTCCCGGCCGGCAGCGGCGAGGACCGCGACAGGCTGGCCGATCAGATGATTGCCCTGGGCGAGCCCGGCCTGGCCGAGTTCACCCGCCGCCTGGTCCCCCTCGGTTCCGGTGACGACACCGCGGTCCGGTGGGCCATCAACGCGATGGCGGTCCATGCCGCCCGGGCCGGCAACGAGCCGAAGCGCGCCGTCGCGGAACGGGCGCTGATCTCGGCGCTCGGCACGGCCACCGACGTCGAGGTGAAGACGTTCCTGCTCAGCCAGCTGCGCGTGGTCGGCCGCGAGGCTGCGGTGAAGG
>JARKSS010000508.1 GCA_029974175.1 Vicinamibacterales bacterium | reverse complement strand
CGTTCAGTACCTCGGGGTGCGCCTTCTCGATCTCGTCGAACAGCACCACCGCGTAGGGCCGGCGGCGCACCGCCTCGGTCAGCTGGCCCGCCTCCTCGTAGCCGACGTAACCCGGGGGCGCGCCGATCAGCCGTGACACGGTGTGCTTCTCCTGGTACTCGGACATGTCGATGCGGACCATCGCCTGCTCCGAGTCGAACAGGAACTCGGCGAGGGCGCGCGCCAGCTCGGTCTTCCCGACGCCAGTAGGCCCGAGGAAGATGAAGCTGCCGAGCGGCCGGTTCGGATCCTGCAGGCCGGCCCGGGCACGCCGGATGGCATTCGACACGGCGGCGACCGCCTCGTCCTGGCCCACCACCCGGCGGTGCAGCCGCTCCTCCATGCGGACGAGCTTCTGAATCTCGCCCTCCATCAGGCGGCTGACCGGGATGCCGGTCCACTTGCTGACCACCTCGGCAATGTCCTCCTCGTCCACCTCCTCCTTGAGCATCCGCCGGTCGCGCTGCAGTTCGGCCAGCCGCGCCTCGGCGCCCTGGATGCGGCGCTCGATCTCCGGCAGGCGGCCGTACTGCAGCTCGGAAGCCTTGCCATAGTCGCCGGCGCGCTGGGCGCGTTCCATCTCATGGCGCAGCCGCTCCTGCTCCTCCTTCAGGGCGCGCGCCTCCTGGATGGCCGACTTCTCCTGCTGCCAGTGTTGTGCGAGGCTCGTGCGCTGCTCCTTGAGATCGGCCAGTTCCCTCTCGAGGCGCGCCAGGCGCTCGCGCGACGCGTCGTCCTCCTCCTTGCGCAGCGCCTCGGCCTCCACCTCGAGCTGCATGATGCGGCGTTCGACCTCGTCCAGCTCGACCGGCATCGAGTCGATCTCCATCCGCAGCTTCGAGGCGGCCTCGTCCACCAGGTCGATCGCCTTGTCGGGGAGGAAGCGGTCGCTGATGTACCGCTGCGAGAGGACGGCGGCCGACACCAGCGCGCTGTCCTTGAGCCGTACGCCGTGGTGGATCTCGTACCGCTCGCGCAGGCCGCGCAGGATGCTGACCGTGTCCTCGACCGACGGCTCGCCGACCATCACCGGCTGGAAGCGCCGTTCGAGCGCCGCGTCCTTTTCGATGTGCCTGCGGTACTCGTCGATGGTCGTGGCCCCGATCGTGTGCAGCTCGCCGCGGGCCAGCATCGGCTTGAGCATGTTCGAGGCGTCGATCGCGCCCACGGCGGCCCCGGCGCCCACCACCGTGTGCAGCTCGTCGATGAAGAGGACGACCTGGCCCGCCGAGTCGGCGATCTCCTTCAGGACCGCCTTGAGGCGCTCTTCGAACTCGCCTCGGTACATGGCGCCAGCGACCAGCGCGCCCAGGTCGAGGCCCACGATCCGCTTGTTACTCAGCCCCTCCGGCACGTCGCCGCGGACGATCAGCTCCGCCAGTCCCTCGACGATGGCGGTCTTGCCGACGCCGGGTTCGCCGATCAGCACGGGGTTGTTCTTCGTGCGCCGGGAGAGCACCTGGATGACTCGCCGGACCTCCTCGTCGCGGCCGATGACGGGATCGAGCTTCCCGCGGCGGGCCAGCTCGGTGAGGTCGCGGCCGTAGCGCTCGAGCGCCTGGTACTTGTCCTCGGGGTTCTGGTCGGTGACGCGCTGGGAGCCGCGGACCTCGGTGAGCGCCGCGAGCACGTCATCCGCCCTCACCCCCTCCTGCGCCAGGATGCGGGCGGCCTCGTCGCGCGCCCCATCGGAGGCGAGGGCGAGCAGCAGGTGCTCGGTGCTCACGAACTCGTCCTTCATCCGGGACGCGTCGGCCTGTGCAGCGTCGAGGATGGCGGTGACGCGAGGCGAGAGGCCCGGCGTGGCACCGCCGTAGACCTGCGGGCGCTTCTGCAGCGCCGCGCGGGCGGCGCCGGCCACGCGCCGGGGATCGACCGACATCTTCCGCAGCACCTGGGGCACGATGCCCTCGGGCTGTTCGACCAGTGCGACGAGCAGGTGCTCGGCCTCGATCTGCGGGTGATTCAGTTGCCGGGCCAGCTCCTGCGAGCCGATCAAGGCCTCCTGTGCCTTCTGCGTGAACTTGTTCAGGTCCATATCCGTCTCACTGCGCCTGCTTGTCGAGGCGGGCCAGCGCCTCGAAGTGGCGCCGCTGTTCATCGGTCAGCTGTCGCGGCAGTGTGACGTTCACCGTCGCGTAGAGGTCGCCGCGCTCAGCCGGCTTGCCGACGGCGGGCATCCCGTGGCCGCGCAACCGGAACACCTGGCCGTTCTGCGTCGTGGGCGGAATGCGCAGCCGCAGCGGCGGTTCACCCGGGACCGGCACCTGCGCCTCGCCGCCGAGCACCGCGACGGTCAGCGGGACCGCGATCGAGGTGTGGAGGTCGCGGCCGCGGCGCTCGAACCTCGGGTCGGGGCGCAACCGGACGCGGAGGTAGAGGTCGCCGGGCCGCGCGCCCCCCGTCCCCGGCTCGCCCTCGCCGCTGATGCGCACCCGCGAGCCCTCGCTGACGCCTGCGGGGATCCGCACGTCCACCGTTCGCGTGTGCCCGCCGTGCTTGACCGAGAGGCGCCGCATCGCCCCGCGCATCGCCTCCTCGAGCGTCAGCTCGACTTCCTGCTCGACGTCGCGGCCGGCCCGCGCGCGGGTACCGCGGCCGCGTGGACGGCGCGCCTCGGTCGGACCCGCGCCCCCGAAGAAGACGTTGAAGAAGTCGGAGAACGGGTTCTCGCCCCCGAACACGTCTCGCAGGTCGTCCTCGTTGATCGTCCGGAACCCGCCGCCCGGCTGACCGGCGGTTGACCACTGCCAGAAGGGCGTCCCGCCGCCGGGTTGCTGCGCCTGCTCGTACAACCGCCAGTTCGCCCCCAGCTCGTCGTACTTGCGGCGCTTCTCGGGGTCGCCGAGCACCTCGTACGCCTCGTTGATCTCCTTGAAGCGCGCCTCGGACGCACGGTCGCCGGGGTTGACGTCGGGGTGGTACTTGCGTGCCAGCTTCCGGTACGCCTGCTTGATTTCCTTGTCGGTTGCGGTCTTTGAGACCCCGAGCGTCTGGTAGTAGTCCTTGAATTCCATCGCGGTCTCTACCGGATGTCCCCCTCCAGCTCGTCCAGGCCGAGGATGGCGAACAGGTGATCGATCTCGCGCACGAGATCCCCTCTCGTTCTCCCCCGCCCCGTCAGCCGGCGGATCCGCCGCGCCGACTCGGCGACCGACAGCAGCCGCTGGACCCCGGCCAGGTTGATGCCCAGCTCGTCGACGAGGTGCTTGATCAGGCGGAGCCGCTGCAGCTCGTCGGCCGAGTAGACGCGCATGCTTCCGACCGTCCGCGTCGGCCGCACCAGGCCGAGCCGCTCGTACTTCCGCAGCGTCTGCGGGTGCAGGCCCAGGAGGCGGGCGGCCGTGCTGATGAAGTAGAAGTCGCCCGTGACTCGCATAACCCTGATATCGTTCGAGTCTAGACATTGATACGAGGCGTGTCAATGTCTCGATTGTGGCCCCGGGCGACGGAGCAGGGGCAGCGGGACGCGGCGGGGTGCCTGGGCGGTGCGGCGGGCGCCGTTTCGAGAGATACTGGAGCCCCGTGACGTTCGAACCCTCCGATCTCTTCACGATCTTCATGCTCGTCGCCCTCGAGGGGCTCCTCAGCGCCGACAACGCGATGGTGCTGGCGGTGCTGGTCCTCGGGCTGCCGTCCGGCCAGCGCAAGAAGGCGCTGCGCTACGGCATTCTCGGGGCCTTTGCCTTCCGCTCGATCGCGCTGGTGTTCGCGGCTTACATGATCAAGCTGCAGTGGGTGAAGCTCGCGGGGGGGCTCTACCTCCTGTACCTGCCTTACCGCCACTTCTTCGGGCGGCGGGGAACCGGAGAGGACCGGCACGCCACGGCGCCGGCAACGGGCTGGCTCGGCCTCAGCGCCTTCTGGGCGACCGTTGTCAAGGTCGAGCTGACCGACATCGTTTTCGCGGTGGACTCGATCGTGGTGGCCGTGGCGATGTCGCCCAAGCTCTGGGTGGTGATGACGGGCGGCATCCTCGGCATCATCGCGATGCGCCTGGTAATCGGGCAGCTGCTGACCATCGTCGAGCGCTACCCGATCCTGGTGGACGGGGCGTTCGTGATCATCGCGTGGGTGGGGCTGCGGCTCCTGCTCGAGTACCTGCACCGCACCGGCCTGGTTGGCTGGGAGGTACCCGAGTGGCTCGGGCTCGGCTTGATTGCCGTCATCTTCGTCGGAGCGCTGGCCTGGGCGATTTGGGACGAGAGGGGCAAGAAGAAGCCGGAGAACTGATGCACGATCAGCTTCATCATCCCGCTTGACATCCCCCGAGCTGAGCCGCCATAGTGGAAAACTGCGCGGCGAGTGCTGCATCGCGCCGCGTGCCAGCCCTTTGTGGCAGCTCCTGGTCTCGGGCTGCCAGCATGAAGAGTACGGCGAGAGTCCCGGCTCGACGACCCGTACGCCATACCGTCGTCCTGCTCCCTCACCCGGAGCGAACGGTGGCCCAGCCGGCCAGGCCAGGTGGCCTGGAGCCATGCGCGAGCGAGACGGACCGCGATCTCGAAAGGGCGTCATCCCAGCACGAGGAAGGACTATGGAGAAACTGACCCACACGCTCACCTCGGAGTCCGTGTCGGAGGGGCACCCCGACAAGGTCTGCGACTACATCGCCGATTCGATCCTGGATGCGCACCTGGCCGGCGACCGCCGGAGCCGCGTGGCCTGCGAGGTGCTGTGCAAGGACGGGGAGGTGGTGCTGGCCGGCGAGATCACGTCGAAGGCGCCGGTGGACTACGAGTGCATCGTGCGCGCCGCCATCCGGGAGATCGGCTACGTGTTCGACGGCGAGGCGTTCCACGCAGACCACGTGAAGATTCATCAGTACATCTCCCGGCAGTCGGACGACATCGCGCAGGGCGTGGACGAGGGCCGCGGCCTCGATACCGAGCAGGGGGCCGGTGACCAGGGCATGATGTTCGGCTACGCCACCGACGAAACGCCCGAGCTGATGCCGCTGCCGATCATCCTGGCGCACCGCCTCACGCGGGGGCTGGCCGAGGACCGTCGGAGCGGGAAGTACCCGTGGATCCGGCCCGATTCGAAATCCCAGGTGTCGGTCGAATACGCGGACGGACGGCCGGTCCGCGTGACCACCGTGCTGGTCTCCACGCAGCACGACAAGGAAACCCCGCACGCCGAGATCGAGCGCTACGTTTCCACCTGCCTGGCGCCCCGCGTCCTCGACTCGTGGTTCACCCCCGAGGTGAAGGTGCTGGTCAACCCGACCGGCAGCTTCGCGCTCGGTGGACCGTCGGCCGACTGTGGCGTCACCGGCCGCAAGATCATCGTGGACACCTACGGCGGCGCGGCGCACCACGGCGGCGGGGCGTTCAGCGGGAAGGACCCCTCGAAGGTGGACCGCAGCGGCGCGTACTTCGCGCGGTACGTCGCGCGGCAGATCGTCAAGGCGGGCATCGCCAGGCGGGCCGAGGTGCAGGTGGCGTACGCGATCGGCAAGGCGCAGCCGGTCTCGACCAAGGTGGACACTTTCGGCACGGGCGAGGAGAAGGCGGCCCGCGAGATGGTGGGCCGGTTCGACTTCAGGCCCGCCGCGATCATCGAGACGCTCGACCTGCTGCGGCCCATCTACCGGACGACGACCAACTACGGGCACTTCGGGAAGGCAGGGCTCCCCTGGGAAGCCTGAGATGAACTTCAGGACGATCATCGAGCCGTTCCGGATCAAGTCGGTCGAGGCGATTGCCTTCACGACGCGAGAGGAACGGGCCGAGGCGCTGCGGGCGGCCGGCTCCAACCTCTTCCGGCTGCCCGCCGCCGCGGTGTTGATCGACCTGCTGACCGACTCGGGGACCGGCGCCATGTCGGCCGCGCAGTGGGGCGCGCTGATGCAGGGCGACGAGTCGTACGCCGGAAGCCGGTCCTTCTACCGCTTTGAGGCCGCGGTGAGGGATCTGACCGGCTTCAAGCACGTCATCCCGACGCACCAGGGCCGGGCCGCCGAGCACATCCTCTTCCACACGGTGCTGCGGCCCGGCCAGATCGTGCCGAGCAACAACCACTTCGACACCACCCGCGCCAACATCGAGGCGGAGGGGTGCGAAGCCCGCGACCTGGTGATCCCCGAGGGGCGCGTCCCCGCCCTGATCCACCCGTTCAAGGGGAACGTCGACCTGGGGGCGCTCGAGCGCACCCTCGCCGAGGCGGGCGACCGCGTCCCGCTGGTGATGGCGACGATCACCAACAACTCGGGCGGCGGTCAGCCCGTGTCGCTCGAGAACCTGCGCGGCATCCGTGTGCTCTGCGACCGCTACCACAAGCCGCTCTTCCTCGACGCCTGCCGCTTCGCCGAAAACGCGTACTTCGTCAAGATGCGGGAGCCAGGGCAGGGAAGCCGCACGCCGAAGGCGATCGCGCAGGAGACCTTCTCGCTGGCCGACGGCTGCACCATGTCGGCCAAGAAGGACGGCCTTGCGAACATCGGCGGCTTCCTCGCGCTCAACGACGATCGCTGGGCCGAGGAAGCCCGCAACCTGCTGATCCTCACCGAGGGCTTCCCAACCTACGGCGGCCTCGCTGGCTACGACCTCGAGGCCATAGCGCGCGGCCTCGAAGAGGTCGTCGAGGAGCCGTACCTCAGGTACCGGATTCGTTCCATCGAGTACCTGGGCGACAAGCTGACCGCCGCCGGCGTCCCGACGATCCGGCCGGCGGGCGGCCACGCCATCTACCTCGACGCCAAGGCACTGCTCCCGCACATCGCCACGCTCGAGTACCCGGGCGTCGCGCTCGCCAACGCCCTGTACGTCGAGGCCGGGATTCGCGGGGTCGAAATCGGGACGCTGATGTTCGGGCGGCAGCCGGACGGCACGGAAGTTCCCGCCCCGATGGAACTGGTGCGGCTGGCCATCCCGCGCCGCGTCTACACGCAATCCCACATCGACTACGTGGCCGAGGGCGTGATCGAGGTGGCCCGGAAGAAAGACTCGATCCGCGGCTACCGGATTGCCACCTCGCCAGCCGTGCTTCGCCACTTCACGGCAACCTTCGAGCCCCTCCCCTGATCCCGGCGTTGTCCATCCGGGCGGCCACCTACAGATCGCGACGGCGGTTCCGCCGCTGGGCCTCGAAGAGCTCGCGGTTGGCTTGCTCCGCGTCCTCACGGCGCTTGTCCTCGTCGTGGGCCGTGTCGCCGAGCGAGGTCGTTTCGCCTGCCGTCTCGATGCCCAGCACGTCGCCCGGTTGTGCGCGGTCGTTCACGTCTTCGGGCGGTGTACCC
>JARKSS010000505.1 GCA_029974175.1 Vicinamibacterales bacterium | reverse complement strand
GGCGTTCGCCCTGGCGGCGGCGGCGAGCGGGTTCTGGTGGGGCCGGTCGCGGCGGCCGCGCATCGAGGTCGATCGCGTGAGCGAGCAGTGGCTTGCCGAGCACACCTTCGAGGCCGGACGGCATCCGCCGGAGTAGACGTGCTTTCCCGGGCCGCCTCGACGCTGCCTCCCCGCCGCACCCCTTTTGTCTGCCGAATCCTTGCTATTCGCTGGTACGATTGATGCGATCGTCGCCTCCCGGAGGAGTCCCGATGAACGCCCGAACGACGTGGCGGCAAGCCTGGGTCGCGTTGGTGCTGACGCTCGCGGTGGCAAGTCCCGCTGGCGCCCAATACTTCGGCCAGAACAAGGTCCAGTACAAGAGCTTCGATTTCGAGGTGCTGAAGACGCAGCACTTCGACATCTACTTCTACCCGGCCGAGCGCGAGGCGGTGCGGCAGGCCGCGGTGATGGCCGAGCGCTGGTACGCGCGACTTTCGAGGGTGCTGAACCACGAACTGCGGGGCGCGCAGCCGCTGATCCTCTACGCGAGCCACCCCGAGTTCGAGCAGACCACGGCAGTGCAAGGCGAGATGGGCGAGGGCACGGGCGGCGTGACCGAGATGCTGAAGCGCCGGATCGTGCTGCCCCTCGGGGTGTCGCTGGCCGAGAGCGACCACGTGATCGGCCACGAGCTCGTTCACGCGTTCCAGTTCGACATCACGTCGCCCGCCGGCGGGCAGAGCATCGCGTCGGCCGCCATCCGGCTGCCCCTGTGGTTCATCGAGGGCATGGCGGAGTACCTGTCGATCGGGCCGGTCGATCCGCACACGGCGATGTGGATGCGCGACGCGGCGGTCGAGGAGAAGCTCCCGAGGATCCGCGACCTCAATCAGTCGCGCTACTTCCCGTATCGCTGGGGGCAGGCCTTCTGGTCGTACGTGACCGGGCGCTGGGGCGACCGTGTCATCGGCGAGATGCTGCGGATTGGCGCAGTGACGGGGGATCCCGAGGTCGCGATCAACAAGGTGCTGGGACTCTCCTCCGACGACCTCTCGGCGCAGTGGCACGAGTCGCTCCGGCAGCTGTCGGCCGCCGTCCGGCAGCAGACGCGCCCGCCGTCGGAGTTCGGCCGGCCGATACAGAAGGACGAAGGGCGGCGCGAGGACCGGGCGATGAACATCTCGCCGTCGCTCAGCCCCGACGGCCGGCGCGTGATGTTCCTCTCTCAGCGCGACCTGCTGTCAATCGGCTTGTACCTGGCCGACGCCCAGACCGGCAAGATCGTGCGCAAGGTCGTGGACACGACCTTCGACCCCGAGTTCAGCAGCATCCAGTTCATCACCTCGGCCGGCGACTGGGCGCCCGACAACCGGCGCTTCGTGTTCGCAGCCGTCAAGACCGGCTCGCCGCAGCTGGTGATCTACGACGCGGACGCCGACCGCATCGAAAAGCAGATCCGCTTCGAGGAGCTGGGCGAGATCTTCAACCCCTCGTGGTCGCCCGACGGACGCTTCATCGCGTTCACCGCGCTGCACGGCGGCCACACCGACCTGTTCCTGCACGACCTGCAGGCCGGCACCACGCGGCAGCTCACGAGCGACGCGTTCGCGGACCTGCACCCCTCGTGGGGCCCCGACAACCGGCGGCTTGCGTTCGTCACCGACCGGTTCTCGACGAACCTCGACCGGCTCGTGCCGGGTGACTACCGCATCGCGCTGTTCGACATCACCGAGGGGTCGATCAAGGAGGTCCCGGGGACCGACCGGGGCAAGAACATCAATCCCCAGTGGGGCCCCGACGGCGCGCTGTACTTCGTCTCCGACCGGAACGGCATCAGCAACGTCTACCGGACGACGGCCGACGGGGGGACGCTGGTGCAGGTGACGAACCTGGCAACCGGCGTCAGCGGGATCACCGACCTGAGCCCGGCGATCTCCTTTGCCTCGGACGCCCGCCGCCTCGCGATGTCGGTCTACGAGAACGGCAGCTACAACCTGTACACGATCGACGCGGCCGAGACCCTCGCCGGGCAGCCGCCGGTGACGCTCACCGGCGTGAACGCGGCGCAGCTGCCCCCGGCGACGCGGGTGTCGAGCCAGTACGCCGAGCTGCGGACGAATCCCGACATTGGCGTGCCCGCCGCGGCAGACCCGCAGGAGGAGGAGTACAAGGCCGGGCTCTCGCTCGACTACATCGGGCAGCCGTACCTCGCCGCGGGAACCGACCCGTACAGCACCTACGTCGGTGGCGGCATCTCGCTCTTCTGGAGCGACATGCTGGGGCACTACAACCTGGGCACCGCCGTCCAGGTGAACAGCGCCTTCACCAACAGCGTCGGCGACGTGTTCAAGAACACCGGCGTGCAGGTGGCCTTCCAGAACCTGAAGCACCGCTGGAACTGGGGCGTGTCGGCCGGGCAGATGCCGTACCTCACCGGGGCCTTCGCCAGCGGCCTCGCCCAGGTGGACGGGATCATCGTCGGGGTTGAAGAGCAGCTGATCTTCCGGCAGATCGAGCGCGGCGTTTCGGGTGTGGCCGCGTATCCCTTCAACCGGGTGCACCGCGTCGAGTTCACCGGGGGATATACGAACATCACGTTCGATCGGCAGCTCCGGACGACGATTTTCGACCCGAACACCGGGGAGGTGTTCTCCCGTGAGACGCAGGATCTCGGCAGCCTCGACGGCCTGCACCTGGGGGACGTCAGCGCGGCGCTGGTCTACGACAGTTCGATCTTCGGGGCCACCAGCCCGATCGCCGGCCAGTCGTACCGCCTGCAGGTCACGCCCACCATCGGGTCGCTGCGGATGAACACCGTGGTGGCCGACTACCGGCGCTACTTCATGCCGGTGTCGTTCTACACCTTCGCCACGCGCGTGGTGCACTACGGCCGCTACGGCCGCGACTCGCAGGACGATCGGCTGATGCCGCTGTTCCTCGGGTACCCCAACCTCGTGCGGGGCTACGACTACAGCTCGTTCGGCGCGGAGGAGTGCACCGCCACTGCCACCTCGTCATGCCAGGAGTTCGACAGGCTGCTCGGGTCGCGCATGCTGGTCGCCAACGCCGAGTTCCGCTTCCCGCTGCTGCGGCCGTTCGGCGCAGGCAGCGGGATGTACGGCCCCGTGCCGCTCGAACTGGCCTTCTTCGGCGACGCGGGCGTGGCGTGGAACAAGGGAGAAAGGCCGGACGGCCTTGGCGGGTCCCGCGAGTGGGTGTCGAGCGCGGGGATTGCCCTGCGCGCCAACCTGTTCGGCTACATGATCGCGCAGTTCGACTTCGTGAAGCCGTTCCAGCGTCCGCAGAAGGGCTGGATCTTCCAGTTCAGCCTGACGCCTGGATGGTAGGGACGGACAGTCCTGCCCTTGACGGTCGAAGGTGAAGGGGTGAGCGCAAAGCTCACCACTTCACCTCGGATCCCCAGACCGAGTGGGGGATCGCGAACACGACCAGGGTGACCACGGCGGCGAGTCCCACGGCGGCCCGCGCGCCCGCCCCACCCTTGCCGACCCTCCACGCCGCGAAGGCCCACGCCAGGGCCGCGACCAGCGTCTTGTTGTCGGTCAGGTCCCATCCCCACGGCACGCCAGTCCAGTATGCGCCGAAGGCATACTTCTGCACGACGGGGCCGAGGATCAGGCCGCCCGCGACGCGCAGGCCCAGGGTGACCCAGGTGACGAGCCTGAGGCGGCCGCCGAAGGCAGCGGCCAGGCCCGCCCGGGTGGAGAGCAGCATTCCGACGAACATCGCGAGGATGTGGGGGGTGAGGATCTCCGCCCGGACGTCACCCTTGAAGCGGGTGACCGCCGGGACGGCGGGGAACACCGCCTCATCGCCCCCGCGCCGAAGCCGCACCTGGTATTCGAGCTTGCCGGCACGCGGCATGAGCGGCAGCGGCTCGGGGGGCAGTTCGGCACGCAGTTCGTCGCCGTGGCGTTCGAGCGGAAGCGTCTGCCAGGGGTCCTGTGTTGGGTACCGGCGCCACGACACCTCGCCGGTCAGCGACGCGTCGGGCGCCTTCACCACGACGGGCTGCCGGGCCGAAACCGAGTGGCTTCGATCGAGGCGCAGGCGGACCGATTGTCCGCCCACCTCGACGGTGCCGCGAACCGGGTAGGTGGGCCCACTCATCCGTTGCCAGACTGCGGAGGTCAGCGTGATCAGGATGGCCAAGGCCCACTGGATCGCCGGTCGTCGCATCGCGAGTCCTCGAAAACGGAAAACGGAAACGAAAGTCGTAACGGCGGGCCCCTGGGCTCAGTTCCTAGCCCCTAGCTCCTAGCACTACTTTGTCAGATTCACTGAACCGTAGTCGATCCAATAAACCGTACTTGTACTTTCTCTGAGAGGTTTCTATCCTCTGATGCGTGGACGATGCGGCAGCCCGCGAGCTGCTGACACGACTCGGCGCATTCCTCGACCAGTTCGCCGGTGGCTTCGGTCGACGGGCGC
>JARKSS010000478.1 GCA_029974175.1 Vicinamibacterales bacterium | reverse complement strand
AGCCGCTCGAACCGGGCGCGCCCCGATGGCCGCAGCATGTCGGCGAAGCGCCGGCCCACGGCCTGCTCGCGCGGCATCCCCATCAACCGGACCCACTCGTCGTTGACCTCGAGGATCACGCCGTCTGGCGACAGCGACTGGTAGGCGAGCGGGAGGTACTGGTAAAGGCGGCGGAACCGCTCTTCGCTGGCGCGAAGCGCCGCCTCGGCAGCATAGCGGGCGGTGACGTCGCGGATGATGGCCTGCACCGACCCGTCGGCCGACAGCCGCAGGCTGACCTCGGCCGGAAAGCGCCCTCCGTCCTTCCGCACCGCCTCGATCTCGGGGACCGGGCCGGCAAGACCGTCCCCGGCGCGCTCCAGCAACGCAGACACGCTGCCCGGCGCGAAGAGATCGTCCACCGCCCGCCCGATCAGCTCGTCGCGCGAATAACCCGACATCGTGCAGATGGCCGAGTTGACGGCCACCAGGCGCCGGTCGGCGTCGGTCATGACGATCCCGTCGGCCGCCTGCTCGACCAGGGTGGCGTACTGCTGCTCGCTGCGCCGCAGCGCCTCGCGCATCTGCTGCGAGTCGGTCAGGTCAACGGCCATGCCCGCCAGCTTCGGCGACGCCGGGTCGCCGAGCGGGAAGGTCACCAGCAGCCACGACGCCTCGACGCCGTCGCGCCGGCGGACGGCCTGCAGCGTCTGGCGAGGCCCCGAGCCCTCGCGCGTTGCGGGGGCCGCCTGGCTCAGCGCGCGGGCCGTCTCCGGGGAGAAGAAATCGTCGTCGGAGTGCCCCGCCCACGCGTCCGGCTCGATGCCGAGAAAGTGCTCGAAGGCCGCGTTGGCGTATTCGTACCGCCCGGCCTCGTCCTTGATGAAGGCGATGGCGGGGCTGTGAGCCATGAAGGCCCGGAAGCGGGCGTCGCTTGCCCGGAGCGCCTGCTCGGCGCGATCGCGCTCGGCTTGGCGCGCCTCGAGGGCGCTGGCCATTTCGTCGAAGGCGCGCGCCAGGTCGCCCAGCTCGGTATGGCCGTACGGGAGACGCGTGCGCACCGAGCGGTCGCCCGCGGCGAGCTTGCGCGTGGCGTCGAGGAGGGAGGCCACGCGGCGCAGGACCCAACGCTCGGCAAAGACCCAGGCCCCCGACAGCGTGAGGGCGATGACGAGCGCCAGCATGACGAGCTGCCGCGCCTGCAGCCGGTTGACGGCAGCGTACGCCGTCTCGCGCGGCACGCCGATGGCCACGCGCAGATCGGTGCTTGCCCGGCCGCGAATGGGCGTGAACGCGTAGATGCGCTCGAACGTGTCGGGGTCGGCCGCTTCGATCACGCCCTCGGCCTGGTCCTTCATGGCGGCCGAAAGCGCCGGGTTCGGCAGGTGGCGGCCGATCCAGCCCTCGCCCTCGGGGTGACGGGCGACGACCTGGCCGCGGCGGTCCACCAGCAGCAGCACGCCGCCCGAGGGCAGCTGGCTGGCGGCGGCGATCTCGTTCAGCCACCGCACGTCGAGCGCCGCGGTGATCACCGACGCGAGGGTTCCGTCGGCGGTGATGGCCGGCCAGGCGGCCACCAGCACGGCGGTCTTCGTCAGCTGTCCAACCTGGTAGTCCCCCACCGCGAAGCGGCGCTCGCCCACCGCGTCGCGGAACCAGGCCCGGTCGGCGAAGTTGACCGGCTCCGCCGACCGCGGGAGGCTCGCAAGGACGTCGCCGTTCGGGGCCACCACCGCGAAGCTGGCGTACCCGCGGTACTGCTTCATCAGGATGGCGAAAAAGGTGCGGCTGCGCGCGGGGTCACCCTCGCGGACCTCGGGCACGTGTGCAAGATCGGAGAGGATCTGGCGCGTCCCGTCGATGATGCGCTCCTGGTCGGCGGCGATTTGGCGGGCAAGGCTCATCGTGCCGGCCGCCACCTCGGAACGCTGACGCTGTCGATCGCGCCACCCGGTCAAGAAGGTCAGCGCGAAGGCTGGCAGCGTGGCCACGACGATCAGCAACAGCAACCGGCCACGAAGTCCGGAGACGAAAGGACGTGACACGTGTGCTCCTGGGCGGAACCCACTGCCCTGGGGGGTGACCTCGGTTTTTCGAGCGCGGAGGCTGACAATCGGCCGGCGTCAGGGTGGAGCGGAAGAGGTCACCAAGCAGGGGGCACCTCGCCCTCCACCGCTGATTCACCCTGTGGTTCGCCGCTGATTGTGGCCGCGCCCGGGTTGAAAATCAAGCGCCCGGGGACTGGCCTCGAACTTGTAGCCGTGGCTCCCCGCGCGGGATCCGGCCGCGACTCCTTCCCGTTCTGCGCGGGTGCGGCGCGGCTCTCCCGAGAATCCGGCGCTCGTTCTTCCGAAAACCCGGCATCTCAGGTGTTTGCCCATGTTGCCGCTTCACGAGGGCCTCGTCTACGGCCCCGTTCGTTCGCGCAGGCTCGGCCGCTCGCTCGGGGTCAACATCCTGCCCCGCCACCAGAAGGTCTGCACGTTCAACTGCTGCTACTGCCAGTACGGCTGGACTGCCGCCATCGCCGAGCCCGACACCTCCGTCGACGGCCCTTGGCCCTCACCAGCGGCCATCGCCCGGGCTGCGGCGCGCGGCCTCGCTACGCTCGCCGCCCGGGGCGAGCCAATCGACCGTCTCACGGTGGCCGGCAACGGGGAGCCGACGCTGCACCCCGAACTGCCGGCCGTGGTCGCGGCGCTCCGTGAGGCGCGCGACGCGGCGGCGCCGGGCCTGCCGCTCGCGATCCTGTCGAACGCGAGCACCCTGGGGTTGCCCGGCGTCAGTGCCGCGCTCGATGCGCTCGATGAGCGGTACATGAAGCTCGACGCGGGCGACCCGGCGCTGCTGCGCCGCCTCCACGCCGCGCGCGTCCCACTCGACTCGATCGTCTCGGGCCTTGCCGGCCTGCACGACGTCGTCATCCAGGCCATGTTCGTGAAGGACCGCACGGGCCGGTTCGACAACGCGACCGATCTTGCGGTTTCGTCCTGGCTCGCCCAGCTGGTGGCCGTGCGGCCGCGCTTCGTCCAGGTCTATTCGATTGACCGCCCGACCGCGTGGCCGTACCTGCAGGCGGTGCCGCTCGAACGCCTCGAGGAGATTGCGAACTGCGTGCGGGCGGCCGGGCTCGAAGCGGCCGCGTTCGGCGCGCGGGCGCACGGCGCACGGCACCGCGCCACCGGGTGAGCGGAAGGGAAGCAATCTCAGGAGGGGAACGCCTTCTCGAACCAGCTGCCGGCGCATCCTTCGGCCATCGCCGCAAACCCGCGGCTTCGCAGAAGACCGGGCATGACGACCGCTCGCGGAAGCAGGACGAGCCGCCGGGCGCCGCACGCCAGGCACGTAACCTCGAGGGCGTCGAGCAGCACGTCCGCAATCCGTTCGGCAGGCACCGCCGAAGCGGTGTCGGTGCCGAACTCGTGGACGCGAACCTCCGTCCCCAGCGGCTCGAAGGCCGCCAAGCCGACGATCCGCGATCCGTGCCGCGCGACGACGCGCCCGCTGGCGGCCAGCCGTTCGCGGCGGGCCGGCGTCAGGCGCCGTCCGCGGAAGAGGCGCCGCAGGTCGGCGGGCGACAGGGCACACCCCTCGGGACCGTTCACTCCCACTTGCAGCGGCGGGGCATTCAACGGTGGGGCGGCCTCGAATACAGTCGGCACGACAGACAGCTGAGCAACTCGGGTGCCAACGCCAGGTCCGCCGTTCTGCCCCAAATGCGCCTGTTTTGGCGTCATGTCGAGGCCGCGCGGGCGTTTTCTCCCGAAAACTCGGCGCGCGCGCCGGTCCCTCGTCAATGAACCCAAACGGACGACATTGACGATACGAGCCTGCGGACGGTGTGAGGCGAAGCGCGGAAAGCGCAACGGGCCGTGGCGCTCTCCTGTGTGTTATTGCTGTTCCGTTGCTTCGAGGTGGGTGAGTTCGAGCTTCTTGATGCGATCGCCGAGCGTCGAACGCTTGATGCTGAGCAGCTCGGCCGCCTTCGACTTGTTGCCCCCGCTCACCTTGAGCGCCCAGGTGATCAGGTTCGACTCGACCTCGCGAAGCCGTTCGTCGAGCGACACCGCCGAGGGATGGGCGTGGTTCTCGATGACCGGCTGGTGGTCCTCGGCGTACTTGTGGAACAGCACGCTGACCGGGACGCACCCGAGGCGGACCGTATCGCACGTGCAGGTCTGCGCGATCCGCTCGCAGGCGTTCTCGAGTTCGCGGACGTTGCCGGGCCACGGGTAGCGCATGAAGGCCTGCATGACCGCCGGGGACACCGCTCGCGGCTCCTCGCCCCGCTGGCGGAAGTACCGCTTCACGAAGTGGTCCACGAGAATCGGGATGTCCTCGCGGCGATCGCGCAGGGGCGGCAGGTTCACGGGGATGACGTTCAAGCGGTAGAAGAGGTCGTCGCGGAACTTCCCTTCAGCGACCATCTGCCTGAGATCGCGCTTGGAACCGGTCACTACGCGAACGTCCACCGGGATCTGACGCGTCCCGCCCAATCGCTCGACGACGCGGTTCTGGAGCACCCGCAGCAGCTTCACCTGCATCGACAACGGGACGTCGTCGATGTCGTCGAGGAAGATCGTGCCTCCCTGCGCCAGTTCGAACCGGCCTGGCCGCTCCTTGATCGCGCCGGTGAAAGCGCCGCGCTCGTGCCCGAACAGCTCCGACTCGATCAGGGTCTCGGACAGGATCGCGCAGCTGACGGGGACGAACGGCTTGTGGCGGCGTGAGCTCGACTGATGGATGAGGTTGGCGATCAGTTCCTTCCCGGTGCCGGTTTCTCCCGTCACCAGGACGCTGCTCTCGCTGTCGGCCACCACCCGCACAAAGTCGAAGACCGCGCGCATGCGCGCACTGCGGCCCACGACAACCGAGTCTATGGTGAATGGGGCTGCCATGTAGGGGTCTGATTCATTCTACCAGATGTCGTGGGGCGGTCTCCCCGTTATACTGGATCCAAGCGGGGTCCAATCGGTCGCTTCCCTTTCCACACACCAGTTTCGACCAGCGGGCACTGCCCAGCCGGAGCGCATATGATTGCACGCGAACGTGTCCAGACCGTCATCGATCGTATCCGTCCCCTCATCCAGGGCGACGGCGGGGACATCGAACTCGTGGACGTGATCGAAAACAAGGCCAAGGTCCGGCTGACCGGCAACTGCGTGGGCTGCCCCAGCGCCCAGATGACGCTGTTCATGGGGGTCGAAATGGCGCTCAAGGAGGAGATCCCCGAGTTCGAGGAGCTCATCGTTGTCTGAAACCGTGAGCGAGCCTTCGCCGGGCCCCCTCCGTACTTCGATGCTGCACGTTCTCGATCTCGACTTCCACGCCGGTCCGCGCTCGCTCGCCGGGGGCCTGCTGGACGGCCCGGAGGGTGCCGTCCTCGTGGATCCTGGCCCGTCGAGCGCCCTGGACGGGCTGCGGCGCGGCCTGGCCGAGCACGGGCGCTTTGTAGGCGACTTGCAGGCAGTCCTGCTGACCCACATCCACCTCGACCATGGCGGCGCGGCGGGGGTGCTCGCGCGCGAGAACCCCCGGCTGCGCATCTTCGTCCACGAGCGCGGCGCGCCGCACGTCGCCGATCCCTCGCGGCTGGTGGCAAGCGCCTCGCGGCTCTACGGCGATCGGATGGAGGCGCTCTGGGGCGAGGTGACGCCGGTGGAGCCCACCCGGATCGAAGCGCTGCGAGGGGGCGAGCGCCTTCGCGTGGCGGGACGCGACATCGAGGTGGCGTACACCCCCGGCCATGCGTGGCACCACGTGTCGTATCTCGACCGCGAGACCGGGACGGCCTGCGTGGGCGATGTCGCCGGCGTCCGGTTCGCGCCGTCCGAGGAAGTCATTCCTCCAACGCCGCCGCCGGATATCGACGTGGAGCAATGGCACCAGTCGCTCGACCAGGTAGCCGCCTGGTCGCCGTCGCGGCTGCTGTTGACTCACTTCGGGACCTTCGACGACGTCGAGGCCCACCTCGAACGGGTGCGCGCGCGCCTCGACGAGATGGCCAGCCTGTGCCGGCAGTCGCTCGAGCGCCCCGCCCGCGACGACGGGGAGCGGATCGCCTGGTTCCGGACACGCCTGGGCGAGTCGCTGGCGGCCCGGCTTGGCGCCAGCGCCGCCGCGGCCTACGAGACGGCGCAACCACTGGAGCACTACTGGCAGGGCCTCGCGCGCTACTGGCGCGGGCGACCCGGCCGCTGACGCGTCTCGCCCGCGCCGCGGGTCAGGGACACCGCACCAGCCATCACTTGGCTTCACCGACCGAGGCTCCCTCCGGCGGGCTATCCCGTATACTGGAGGAACCGAGCACAACCTGACACCCCCTGGACGGACGGAGGGGATGGCCGACGAACAGCAGAAGCCAGGCATCGAGATCGCGGAGAGGGCCGAGCAGGCGACCTCGCGCCCGCGCATGTTCCAGGTCGTGCTGCACAACGACGACTACACCACGATGGACTTCGTGGTGGAAGTCCTCGAGCACGTGTTCCTCAAGTCACCGGCCGAGGCGTTTCGGATCATGATGGAGGTGCACCGGAACGGGCGTGGCGTCGGCGGCGTGTACCCGCACGAGATCGCCGAGACGAAGTCCGCCCTGGTGCAGAGCCTCGCGCGCGAGCGAGGCTTCCCGCTGCAGACGAGCGTCGAGGAAGCGTGATCGGGCATCCTGGAGTCGCGACATGTTCAGCGCTGCGGTCGAGATGCTCTTGCACATCGCCTACAGGGAAGCGGTCTCTCGGCGCCACACGACCCTGACCCTCGAGCACCTGCTCTACGTCCTGACGCACGACCTCGAAGGCGAGCGGATCCTCGCAGCCTGCGGTGCCGACCTGCCCCGCCTGCGCCGCGAGCTGGACACGTTCCTCCAGAGCTCGGTCGAGCAGTTCCCGCGCGGGATGGAGAAGGAGCCCGAGCAGACCCGCGCCTTCCGGCGGGTGCTGCAGACGGCCGTCCTGCACGTGCAGAGCGCGGGCAAGCCCGAGGTGAACGCGGGTGACATCGTGGCGGCGATGCTGCAGCAGACCAATGCCTACTCGTGCCAGCTGCTCGAGGCGCAGGGGGTCACCCGTCTCGACGTCCTCAACTACATCTCGCACGGCATCTCGAAGGTCCCCGTGCCGCCCGCGCCCGGCGAGGAGGGGCGCCGGCGCGGGCAGCCCCAGCCCGGGACCGAGGGGCAGGCCGGCACGTCGCGCGACCCGCTGACGGCCTACGCCATCAACCTGACCGAGCGGGCGCGGGCCGGGCTGCTCGACCCGTTGATCGGGCGGTCGGTCGAGCTGCAACGCACCATGGAAATCCTCTGCCGGCGGCGGAAGAACAACCCGGTCTTCGTGGGCGACGCCGGCGTGGGCAAGACGGCGCTGGCCGAGGGGCTCGCGGTCCGGCTGCTCGAGCCGAACGTCCCGCCCATCCTGGAGGGGGCGGAGATCTACAGCCTCGACACGGCGGCGCTGCTGGCGGGCACGCGGTTCCGGGGCGACTTCGAAGAGCGCTTCAAGGCCGTGCTCGCCGCGCTGAAGTCGCGGCGGCTGCCGATCCTCTTCATCGACGAAATCCACGGGACGATCGGGGCCGGC
>JARKSS010000472.1 GCA_029974175.1 Vicinamibacterales bacterium | reverse complement strand
CCCGGCCCGCGCCGCGGCCAGCATCAGGCGCCGGGGCTGGGAGATCTTCGGCCTGGCGTTCCTCTTCCGCCTGCAGTCCTACGTGCTGAACGCGGGCACGTCGCTCGCCGGCCTGCTCAAGGTCGACATCCTGAACATCATGGGGCCGTCGATTGTCGGCGCCGCCGCGCTGTGGCAGGCCGGGCGCCGCTACGGCCCGCGGCTGGCGCTCTTCGCGGCGGCCGCGCTGACCCTCACCCTGCTCACGCCGCCCGTCCGCGGAGCGGGGTTCCTTTCGATCATTCCCGATCCGCTCGAGTGGTACATCCGTCCCACACCGGGGCGCAGCACCTTCACGCTGTTTCCCTGGGCCGGGTTCGTTTTTGCCGGCGGCGTCGTGGGGGTGCTGATTGCCGGCGGGTCTTCGCGGTCGGGCGCCGGACGTTTTTCGGATCGCTGGCCGTTCCAGGCGGCGCTGCTCGGCGGGTCGCTGCTGCTGGTGGCTGGAGCCTACCTGGCGTCGTACCTTCCCTCGATCTATTCGAACTCCAGCTTCTGGACCACTTCTCCCACCTTCTTCCTGATGCGCGTGGGGATTGTCTCTGCGCTGCTGCCGCTGGCCTGGTTCTACGAGCAGCGGCCCCGCCTGCTCGCGCGGTGGATCACGTGGAGCCCGATGGCACTCTTCGGCCAGTCGTCGCTGTTCGTCTACTGGGTGCACACGGAGCTGGCGTACGGCTCGGCCAGCCTTCCCCTTCACAAGCGTCTGCCGTTCGGGCGGGCCTTCGCCGCCTTCCTGCTGCTGACGCTCTTCATGTTCGTGCTGACGCTGACGAAGAACGCGCTGGTGCGCGCGTGGCAGGAGCGGAGAACGGTTTGAACACGTGTCGTGCACGAGGTGCAGCCCCCCTGAGCCTTGAGCCTTGAGCCTTGAGCCTTCCCCGGGGCTACCATGGTCCCATGGCCCCCATCTCCGACCCCGAGGCCCCGCTGCGGGCCGACGTCAGCCTTCTCGGCACGCTGCTCGGCGATGTCGTCCGCGACCGCGAGGGCGTCGAGGTGTTCGAGACGGTCGAGCGGGTGCGGCGCCTGGCCAAGGCGGCCCGCGCCGGTGACGAGCAGGCCTTCGAGACCTTGCGCGCCCGGGTGCTCGGCACGCTCCCGCTCGACGAGGCGCTGCCGGTGGCCAGGGCCTTTGCCCACTTCCTGGGGCTGGCCAACATTGCCGAGCAGCACCACCGCATCCGCCGCCGCCGCCAGTACCTCGCCGACCCCGCCAGCCCGCCGCAGCCGGGCTCGTTCGAGGAAACGCTGCCCCGCCTGCTTGCCGCCGGCGTGACTCCTGCCGACCTCCAGGCCGCCCTCGAGCGCCTGTCGATCCGGTTGGTGCTGACGGCACATCCAACCGAGGTGTCACGGCGGACGATCCTGTTGAAGCAGAACCGGCTGGCCGCGCTGCTCGCCGAGCGCGACCGCCCCGACCTCACGACCTGGGAGCGCGACGAGAACCTTGCCTCGCTCCGGCGTGTGATCCAGGAGTTGTGGGAGACCGACGAGGTGCGGCGCGACCGGCTGTCGCCGCTCGACGAGGTCCGGTGGGGCCTGGCGATCTTCGAGCAGACGCTGTGGGACGCGATGCCGCGCTTTCTCCGGTCGCTCGATCGCGCCGCCGCGCGACACCTGCGCGCCGCCCTCCCCGTCACAGCCGCGCCGATCCGGTTCGGATCGTGGATGGGCGGCGACCGCGACGGCAACCCGAACGTCACGGCCGAGGTGACATGGCAGACCTGCCTGATGGCACGCTGGGTGGCCGCCGGGTTGTACCTGCGCGAGGTGGACGCCCTCCGTTCAGAGCTGTCGATGACATCCGCCTGCGACGGGCTGCGCGCGCGCGCCGGCGGCGAGCGCGAACCGTACCGCGCGGTGTTGCGCCAGCTGGCGGCGCGGTTGAGGGCGACGCAGGCATGGGCCGCGGCACTGCTCGAGCACGCAACGCCCGGGCCGCCAGCCGGGCCGGCGCTGGCGCCGAGCACCACCCCCGAGGCTGTTCCCGCGGAGGAGCCGCTCCTCGAGGACGAGGAGCTGGCGGGCGTGTTCCGCCTCTGCTACCGCTCGCTGTGCGAGGCCGGCAACGGGGCCATCGCCCACGGCCGCCTGCTCGACGCGTGCCGCCGCGCCGAGGTCTTCGGCCTCACGCTCACGCGGCTCGACGTCCGGCAGGACGCGGCGCGCCACGACGAGGCGATGGAGGCACTTGCCGGCGGCCAGGGAGCCTGGCGCACGTGGGACGAGCGCCGGCGCCTCGACTTCCTGCGGCCGTACCTCACCGGCCGGTCGCGACTGCGCCTCGACGTGGAGCTGCCCGGCGAGGTGCGCGAGGTGATCGAGACGTTCCGGGTGATGGCGAGGATCCCACGCGGCTCGCTCGGGGCCTACGTCGTCACAATGGCAAGCCGCCCCTCCGACGTGCTGGCCGTCCTCGCGCTGCAGCAGGCGGCGGGCGTCGAGCGCCCGCTTCGAGTGGTGCCGCTGCTCGAGACCGGGCGCGACCTCCAGGCGGCCGGCGAGATCGTCGGCGCGCTGCTCGCGGTGCCGGAGTACCGCGCGGCCATCGGCGGCCGGCAGGAGGTGATGGTCGGCTACTCCGACTCGAGCAAGGACATCGGGCGCTTCAGCGCCGGGTGGAGGCTCTACCGCGCCCAGGAGGAGATCGTCGAGGCCTGCCGCCGGGCGGGGGTCCGCCTGACGATCTTCCACGGGCGCGGGGGCAGCGTGGGGCGCGGCGGCGGCCCGACGCACCTGGCCATCCGCGCCCTTCCCCCCGGTGCGGTGGACGGGTCGCTGCGCGTCACCGAGCAGGGCGAGGTCATCCAGGCACACTGGGGCCTTCCCGAGCTGGCCGTCCGCACCATGGAGGTCTACACGACGGCGGCGCTCGAGGCGACGCTTCGTCCCGGCCGCGGTCCGACCCGCGAGTGGCGCGAGCGCACCGACCAGCTGGCGCGCGCGGCGCGCGACGCCTACCAGGCCATCGTCCACCGCGACCCGTCCTTCGTCGAGTACTTCCGCGCGGCAACTCCAGCGGTGGAGATCGCCCGCCTGAACATCGGCAGCCGTCCGGCGCGCCGCTCGCCCGGGGAGGGCGTCGGGTCTTTGCGGGCCATCCCCTGGCAGTTCGCCTGGACGCAGACCCGGCTGATGCTGGCCTCGTGGCTCGGGCTCGAGGAGGCACTGGGCGGTGTCACGTGGCATGGCGACGGCGAGGGCGACGGGCTTCGCGAGATGTACCGGGAGTGGCCGTACTTCCGCGTGCTGCTCGACCTGATGGAGATGGTCCTGGCAAAGGCCGACCCGGCCGTTGCCGCCGAGTACGACCGTCGGCTCGTGCCGCCGTACCTGCAGGGGCTCGGCGAGGAGCTGCGGCGGCGCCTCGCTCTGGCCATCGACCGCGTGCTCGCCGCGACGGGTCATGCCGCACTGCTCGAGGAGAACCACGTGCTCCGCCGCTCGATCGCCGTCCGCAACCCTTACGTGGACCCGATCAACCTCCTGCAGGTCGAGCTGCTCTCCCGCCTGCGATCCCAGTCCGCGTCCGACGAGCGCCTCTGGACCGCCTTCGCGGTCACGGTGAACGGAATCGCCGCCGGCATGCGGAATACCGGATAAGGAAAGGTGTTCAACGCACAGGTGCAAAGGGATCAGAGATCAGATCGTGCAGGGGGTGCAGGGGGTGCAGGGGGGTGCTGAGGGTGCGGGTGCAGGGGGTGCTGAGGGTGCGGGTGCAGGAGGTGCAGCGCCAGCACCGTTGGCACCCTCAGCACCAGCACCTTCTGCACTTTCTGCGCCTCCTGCACCTTCTGCACTTTCGCCACGACTGTGTGGTGAGCGTGATGTGCGGACGCCGGCCTTACTGCTTCCCGAAGTCGTTCCAGTGCAGGATCGCGTTGAAGAGCATGTTGAACTCGCCGAGGTTCTGCCAGCGGTAGCACGGGTTGGTGGCGAACAGCAGCACGCGCCCGTCGCCGAGCGGCACGTCGATGGCGGCCGGCCGTTCCTTGATCTCGGCCGCGCCCCTCATCAGGCCGCTGAGCGCCGACGCCTCCCCTCCCGGGAACTGCATCAGGACCTGCTTCTTGTCGGTGTCCGGGACGCGAAGCAGCGGTCCCCCGGCCCACCGCACCGGCAACACCTTCTTGTCGTAGCCATAGAAGACCGGGTGATCGGGGCGGAGCAGCTCCACCTGCACGATGGGGCCAGGCGCGTAGAACTGGGCGCCCGGGCGTGACGCGTCCACGCGCCGGGCCAGGCCGAACTCGGGCGGGAAGTAGCTGGCCGCGCCCATTGTCACCAACAGTCCTCCCTTTTCGACGAAGCGGCGCAGCTCCACGACGCCCTCGAGCCCCATGCCGCCCGTGATGTCGTCCGACTCGCCGTACATGCCGAGGTTCCTGAACCGTTCCGTCTTGCGGTACGCCAGGGGACGGTCCTTGGGCTCGAGGTCGAAAACCAGCCGCTTCGCGCTGCCCGACTGGCTGGGGAGGATGATGAGATCGAAGGCCGATCGCAAGTCGCCCTGCCGGACGCGCTCCTTGTAGACCAGCTCGTAGGGCACCCCGAACCGATCGAGCGCGTAGCGAACCCATCCCACTTCCTGGGTGCCGCCCCAGGTGCTGAACACCGCCACACGCGGGAGGTCCACCGGGTGGGTCGGGACGTCTGGCCGCGCGGCGAGCGACACCGCCACGAGACCGAGGCGCTCGATGGCCTCCACCGCCTTCCGCCGCTCGGCAGCGCCGGGCACCTGGATCAGCAGCGAGCCTGCCGGGAGCCGCGAGGGCCCGGCCGGGAACGCCTTCGATGCGGCGTGCACGTCCATCGACGCCAGCTCGAACCGGAGCGAAACGAGGTTTGGCGAGCCGTTGGCCGCCACCGCGACCCAACCGGCGCCCTCTCCCTTGCCCTCGACGCGCCCTTTCACGGTAAAGCGGTCCACCGGGTCGGTGGCGACGTCGAGGATTGCCTTGTCGGCAATCGGCTTGACCTCGGTGTGCGTCAAAAGTCCCATCGTCCAGGCGCTGTCGTCGTAGGTCCGGAGATTGGGGTCGGGGAAGTCCTGCTTCTCGAGCAGGATCTTCGCGAGCCGCCCGTAGGGTTGGTCGAGGCGGACGACGAGCGAGCCCGCGGGAATGGTCAGGTCGCCAATCACGGCCTCGGCACGGGTACACCCCAGCTCGATGCCCTGCGTGAGGAGGACGTCGGCGACAAACGCGACACGCGTCATGTCGGCCTGGCCCGCCGGGATCACGAACGCGTAGGGCGGGTTCCGGGTGCCGGCCTCGACGGCGTTCCGACTCTTCCGGTAGAAGTTTTCGAGCACGACCTTCGGGAACCGCGCGGTGAGCTGCAGGGCGCTGAGCAAGGCCGTCTGCCCGTAGTTGACGTTGTTCCTGATCGACCACTCGACTTCCGCGTACGGCGGCAGCGGGCGGTACCACTCGCGCCGGGTCTGGCTGCCGCCCCGGTCGCCGCGATCGATCTTTCGCAGCATGGTGTTCGCGCCGCCGTTGCCGAACACCTCGTACATGCGCAGCATGCCGTTGTGGTTCGAGGCCATGAAGCCGAAGTAGCCGGGTGACCACATGTCCACGAAGGCGTGCGTCCAGACGCCGGGCATGCCGTACTTGATGGCCTGCGCCATCTCGAAATTGGCGTACCAGGGCAGCTCGGCGTAGAGGATTGGATCGAGCGTGGGGTTCTGCGGCGCCTGCCCGCTGAAGGTGAAGAGGAACGGCACCGATTCGTGAATATCGTGCAGCACCGGAGGGTGCCACTCGAGGTACCACTTCAGGACCGCGCGCGTGATCGCCTGCGAGTAGTTGATGTCGCGGTTGTTGTCGTGCCGGACGTACTTGCCCCAGTAGGGCGGGCCCCCGTAGCTCTCGTCCTCGCTCGTCTCGTCCACCTTGTACGCGTAGTACCAGTCGATGTAGCGGTCGCGCCCGTCCGGGTCGGCCACCGGCGTGATCGTCACGATCATGTTGTCGCGAATCTCGCGATACAGCGGCGATTCATCCGCGGCCAGCCGGTACACCAGTTCCATCAGCATCTCGGGCGGCCCGGTCTCGCCGGCGTGGAGGCCGGCCATGACGTGGTAGATCGGCTTGGCTTCCTCGATGACCTGCTGCGCCTGCGCCTCGCTAAGCTTCCGAGGGTCGGCCAGTCGCGCCAGGTGCTCGCGGTAGCGCTCGAGCCCGGCGATCGTGTCGGCCGTCGCGATCGCGACCACGACCAGCGGCCGTCCCTCGTCGGAGGTGCCGATCTCCATGACGCTCACGCGCGGCGACGCGGCAGCCAGCGCCCGGTAATACTTCAGGATGTCCTCGTAGTAGGTCAGCTTCTTCGGCTCGCCGACGTGATGCCCGATGACGTCCTTGGGCGAAGGAATGCCGGCGGCAACGGGCAGGTAGTCCACCAGGGGGCTGATGAACTCGGGCCTCGTCGTCCATTCGCGGACGAGGCGCGCGAACTCGCCGTCTGCCGCCTGCGGCGCCTGGGCGGCAGGCAGGACGAGCCCGGCCGAGGAGAGTGCGAGCACGATCAGCAGGGCGAAGCCGAGGCGGCGGGACGGGAGGAACATGTGGGCTCCTGAATTTACGGTTGAGTTGAGCGCGGCCGGCGGGTATTCTAACAATCCTCCGGACCCGCTCGGGGTAACGGCCTCCCAGCGATGCGCCTCGCCACGCTCGCCGCCGTGCTGGTGTCGGGGCTCCTGTCGTCAGGCTGCCTGGTCGTTGGCCTGCACCCGTTCTACGACGCCGGCAGCATCGAGTTCGACGAGGCGCTGATCGGCGAGTGGGAGAACGTGGAGGAAGCCGGCGCGGTCCGGATCGGGCGCGGCCCCTGGCGGTCGTATCGCATCGACTACACGTCAGGAGCGGAGACAGGGTCTCACGACGGATACCTCTCCCGGCTCGGCAGCATCAGGCTGCTCGACCTGGTACGGCGTCCCGCCATTGAAGGCGCCATCCGGGTCCACGTCCCCGTGCGGGTGCAGCTGCTGGGCGATGTCCTGTTGCTGGCCCCGCTCGACTACGATTGGTTCAGCCGGGAAGCGGAGCACGGCCAGCCGTCGGCGCTCCGGCCGGCGATCGACGATGAAGGCAACATCCTGCTGAGCGCGCCAACCGCTGCGGTTCGCGCCTGGCTCGCGGCCCACGCCGCCGAGCGTTTCGGCGACCCGGTGCGCTTCACGCGCAAACCGGCCCGATAGAGATCCCGAAACGGCACGCCTCGTGCACATTGCGCCTTCGCGCGCGGCACGATGCCTGCCCCAAAGCGCCGCAAAACCGGGCGGCGCAAGGGTTGCGGCCCTTCGAATGGCTCTGTTACAATCGCGTGTCCTGCGCTTTTTCTTCTATCCCGCCTGAGAGGCTCCCGGGGGCTTTCATGCAGCAGCGCCGGCTTCGGCTCGGTGATATCCTCGACGACTACTGCCCGCGCGAGCGCCGTATCACCAACCACGCGGTCGTCGCGAAGATCGACGACGAGGTCAGGCAGACGCGGTGTCTCACGTGCGACACGGAACACGAATACAGGCAGGGGAAGGCCCCGACGTTGCGGAAGAAGAAGAAGGACAACGTCTCGGCGGCTTACCGCGAAGTGCTGGCCGAGGTGACCAAGGGAGTACCCGGCGTGGCGCCGGCCGAGCCCGAACCGGGATCGGCTGCCGAAGAGGCGTCTCCCGACGCGGGAGCTGCCGCGCCCAGCGAGGCTCCTGAGGTCGTCGTCGAGGCTGCGCCCGAGCCCGCCGCTCTCGCGCCCGGGCCGGCCGCCCCCGCGATCGAGCTGGCTGCTTCCGCCGAGGCCGCGCCTGCGGACGCCCGCGAGCCGGGTCGTGCCGAGCCGGCGAGTGGCGCCGAGGGTCCCGAAGTCGAGGAAGGGCGGGTGCACC
>JARKSS010000470.1 GCA_029974175.1 Vicinamibacterales bacterium | reverse complement strand
CATCTCGAGCACGGGCAGCAGGTCCTCGAGGTGGGCGAGGGTCCGGGGGCCGACGACCGGGGCGGTGACGCCCGGCTGATCCTTGCACCAGAGGAGTGCAAGCTGGCCGGGTGTGCGGCCCGATTCACGCGCGAGCGCCTGGAAGCGCGCGCCCGCCTCGATGCCGCGCGCGGTCACCCGGTCGGCATAGTAGGTCCCGGCCTCCCTGGCGGCGCGCGAGTCGGCCGGCAGGGGGGCGCCTGCCGGGTAGCGCCCCGCCAGCACGCCTTGCGCGAGCGGGGCCCACGGGAGGATTGCCAGGTTGTAGCGCAGCGCCAGGGGGATCAGCTCGTTCTCGATGCGCCGATCCAGCAGGTTGTACGGAGGCTGCTCGCTGACATAGCGTGCCAGGCCGAGGCGCTCGCTGACGGCAAGCGCCTCCATCACCATCCAGGCCGGGTGCGTCGAGCACCCGATGTAGCGCACCTTCCCGGCCCGCACCAGGTCGGTCAGGGCTCCCAGCGTCTCATCGGGGGCCACCTCGGGGACCGGCCGGTGAACCTGGTAGAGGTCGATGTAGTCGGTGCCGAGGCGGCGCAGCGAGTCGTCGCACGCCTTCAGGACGTGCAGCCGCGAGACCCCCTCGTCGTTCGGCCCCTCCCCCATCCTCCCGTGAACCTTGGTTGCCAGCACGACCCGGTCGCGGCGTCCCGCCAGCGCGCGCCCGACGACCTCCTCCGAGCGCCCGTCGTTGTACACGTCCGCGGTGTCGATGAAGTTCATGCCGGCGTCGAGCGCGGCGTGGATGATGCGGATGGCCTCCGCGTCCGACGTCGCCCCGCCGAAGTTCATGGTGCCGAGGCAGAGGGGCGACACGCGAACGCCCGTGCGGCCGAGAAGTCGGTACTGCATCCGGCGATTATGGAACGGAAGGGGGCGAAGCGGAACCCGCAGGACCCGGGGGGCCCTCGCCCGCCGATCTTCGGACTCGACCGCGGCGCGGGAACGATCAATACTGCTTCCGGGCAATACCAGGGCGTTCCCGGCATGGGGCCGGACTCCGTCACCGGAGGTGCACGTATGCGCGCGAAACGGCTCGTGCAGGCGTCGGTCGTCCTCGGTGTCT
>JARKSS010000466.1 GCA_029974175.1 Vicinamibacterales bacterium | reverse complement strand
TCAGCCGAAAAGCTTGGTCGCGAAGTAGCACAGGGCCGAAATCGCGGCCGCGCAGGGAATGGTGATGACCCACGCCATCACGATGCCGTTCGCGACGCCCCAGCGCACGCCCGAGACCTTCTTGGCGGCGCCGACGCCGATGATGGCGCCGGTGATGGTATGCGTGGTGCTGACCGGCACGCCCAGATGGGTGGCGGCGAACAGCGAGAGGGCGCCGGCCGTCTCGGCGGCGAAGCCTCCGACCGGCTGCAGCTTGGTAATCTTCGATCCCATCGTGTGGATGATGCGCCACCCGCCCGACAGCGTGCCGAGCGCGATGGCCGCGTGCGCCATCAGGACGACCCAGATCGGGATCGGCAGCTGGCCGTTCTCCAGCTGCAGGAAGCCCCCCGCCACCAGTGCCCCCGAGATGATTCCCATCGTCTTCTGGGCATCGTTGCCCCCGTGCCCTAGGCTGTAGGCCGCCGCCGACGCCAGCTGCAGCCGCCGGAACCAGTGGTCGACCTGGCCCGGCGAGGTCCGCCGGAACAGCCACAGGATGGCGAGCATGAGGAGGAAGCCGAGCACCAGCCCGATGAGCGGGGCCAGCACGATGAAGATCAACGTCAGCGTCCACCCGCCCGGCAGGATGGCTCCAATCCCCGCCCGTGCGACCGCGGCGCCCGCGTAGCCGCCGATCAGCGCGTGCGACGAGCTGGTTGGCAGGCCGTAATACCAGGTGAGCAGGTCCCAGAGGATCGCGCCCATCAGGCCTGCGAAGATCACCACGAAGTTCACGACCTGGAGGTCCACCAGGCCGCCGCCGACCGTCTTGGCCACCGCCGTGCCGAAGGTGAACGCCGCGATGAAGTTGAAGAAGGCGGCCCAGGCGACGGCCTTGCCGGGCGAGAGCACGCGCGTCGAAACGACCGTGGCGATCGAGTTGGCCGCGTCATGGAAGCCGTTGATGAAGTCGAAGGCCAACGCGACGAAGACGAGCAGGAGGACGGCGAGGATGTTCGTGTCCATTCGGGTCTTCAGGCTTCAGGAAGGGGCGCGGCCTCCCCGAGACCAGCAGGGTCGCGACCCGGCCGGATCGCAGCGGCTGGTCGTGCGCTCGTTCTGAGTCTACACTGCCCCAGCCGCATTTTCCGCGCCCGTCCAGGAGACGGGCCGCCCGTCCGATACCGCACACGAAGGAGGGTCCATGCCGCCCGCACTGATCTTCGTCGTCGCCCTCGTCCTGGTTATGGCCGTCCTGCTCGTCGTTGCCTGGCGGAAGGAGCGTACACGCACCGAGGAACTGCGGCGCGTGGCCGCGACGGCCGGCTTCGTGTTCCAGGCGAAAGGGGACCTTGCGGCCTTGCGGGCGCTGGGTGCCGTGCCCCTGTTCGAGCGGGGGCACTCGAGGCGGGTGAGGAACCTGATGACGGGGCGGATCGGCGACGAGCAGCTGGCCGTCTTCGACTACCGCTACAGCGTTGGATCCGGGAAGAGCCAGCGCACCCGGACCCAGACGGTCGTGCTCCTGCACTCGGCCGGGCGGTTGCTGCCCGAGCTGCAGATGTTCCCCGAGAACCCCGTCACGCGGCTGGCTGAGAAGTTCGGCTTCCAGGACATCGACATCGACTCGAGCCCCGAGTTCTCGCGCCGCTACGTCGTGCGCGGCAAGGACGAGCACGCGATCCGCGCCGCGCTCGCCGCCCGCGCCACCTCGTACTTCGCCGCCCACGAGGGGTGGACGGTGGAGGCGCGATCGGGGACCGTGGCGATCTACCGCGAGGACCGCCGCCCGAAGCCCCAGGACCTGCGGGCCTTCATCGAGGAGGCCTGCACGGCGGCAAGGAACCTCTGACCGGTGGGGCAGGCCGGCGGGCCTGCCCAGCGCTGCCGATCCCGGCGCCGCCGTCCACGAGGCCGGGAAGGGCCGGCCGGCCCTTCACTGCTGGAGGGTGAGCTGGCCCCGCACGGAGCCTCCGGGGTTGACCGTGGTGTGCACGTTGAAGTAGAAGCCGGAAGGCCCCGAGACCATCGCGTTGGCCAGCGCGGCGGTCACGTTCACGTTCTCCTTCGTGAACGATCCCGACCCGTTCGCCAGCGTCACCTCGCCGTTGCCCAGGCCGGTGTTCACCGCGATGCCGGCGTTCTGGCCGGCCGGCGCCTGGTGGATGTGCGCCCCGGTCAGCACCGTCCCGGCAGGGAACCCCGAGAGATTCACGGTGAAGTCGGCGCTGCCGCCCGTGATGCTGCCCGCCGCGTCGCGCGTCACGTCGAGCCTCACCGTCACCGTGCCGCTGCCGCTGGCGTCCGCGTTGGTGACCGGTGGCACTTCGTTGCTCGGCAGCAGCATCGACGTGAAGGTGAACGTGTTGTTCGGCGGCGACGGGCTGAGCGGGTTGTCGTTGTCGTCGTCACAGGCCCCGCTCGCCAGGACCGCCACGACCGCCAGGAGCACCGCCGCGAGTGTCCGATACCTCATTGCCTCACTCCTCGTGTGAAGGTCAGTAGAACTTCCGGCCAAGGTTGAATCCCATGTAGAGGGTGTCGGGGAAGCCTCCCTGGGACACCTGGCCGAACGTGGTGCCGACCGAGTTGGTGAAGGTCAGCAGGAACATGTGGCCGCCGGCCCTCCGCTCGATCCCGAACGCGTAGCCGGGCGACCCCGGGGCGTAGCCGCCGATGCGGGGCGACACCTCGGCGACGACGAAGACGTTGCGCGAGAGCCGGGCGCGGCCGCCCAGGCCGAGAAATCCCGTGTTCCGGTCGCCCTCCGGCAACCGCGCGCTGTCATGCACCCACATCGGCACTGCGTAGAGGGCAAGGCGATCGCCCAAGGTGCGCGACACCACCGCGCCGAGCGCAGGCGAGCGGTGGGCGCCGCCGCCTCCTGCGTGGTCGTGGCCGTGGTCGTCGCCGCCCGTGTCGCCGCGGCCCTTGAAGTTGTTGGTGCCCTCGATCGACGCGATGGGCGAGATCGAGACGGGCCAGGCGCGGCCCTGCCGGATCGCGTCGTACTGCCCGGAGAACTGCAGCGTCTTGTCCTGGCTGCTCCGGTGCACGACCACCTGGAGGTTGTCGAGCGGCGCGAAGCGCAGCTCGAGGGCGATCACGGCGCCGTTGTCGAGGCCGAACAGGTCTTCCAGGTGGTCGGTGAAGCTGCCCTGGCGGAGGTTTGCCAGGAAGCGGTGGGTCAGGCGGAAGTTGAACCCGAAGCGCGGCAGCTGCAGCGTGGTAGGTAGGGTGACGATCGAGAAATCGGCCTCGGTCAGGTTTGAATCGATCTCGTCCTCTTCTTCGTCCTGCGCCGCCCGTTCCGCGGTGGGCGGCGCCTCGGGCTCGGCCGGCGCAGCCCTTGCCGCCGACGCGACATCGGCCTGCGCGAGGGCCGGCGCAGTCGCTCCAGGCAAGAGCCAGGTGACGCAGGCCAGCAGGGCGACCGCGCTCATGCTCGTCGTCATGCCCGTTGCTGGCTGCAAGGAGAGGACCGCGGAATTCTCTGCGATTCTCGCCGTGTCCCGCGGATCGAGCTTTCGCGCGGCGTAAGGGGTTACCGCCGGCGAAACCGTCCCGTTACCCGGTTCGTGGCGAGCGCGACCGGTGACGTGCAATCGGCAGCTCGAGATTCAGCCAACCGTCTCGCCGTTCCAGCCGTCAAAGGTGGTGTGCCGCTGACGCGTCTTCCAGGCTCTACCGGAACTTCCGGCTGAACTTCAACCAGTGGGCGGCGTGGAACTTCGGCGGCGACTCGCGCTTCAAGGGCGGCAACGTCAACGCGCACATCCTGCTGCACTCGAACTGGTCGGCCGGCGGCGGGGTGACCATCGAGGGCGCGGGGATCGACGACCGGGCGACGCGCGGCGGGCCGGGCCTACGGTCGAAGGACGGCACGAGCTTGTGGTACTACGTGGGCAGCGACGAGCGGAAGCCGGTCTCCGGCACGTGGATGTCGTTCATGTACCGCGACGAGGCGCGCGCCTTGGTGTGGGGCTTGGACCCCGAGGTCAGGTTCCGGCCCACCTCGTTCCTCACGCTCTCGGGCGGCGTCCACTTCGAGCGGGTGAACGACGATGCGCAGTGGGTCGAGAACGTGGGGGAGGGGCCGTCCACCGCGTACGTCTTCGGCAGGATGCGGCAGACGACCGTCGGGCTGACGGCGCGCTGCAACTACACCATCACGCCCGACCTCACGCTGCAGCTCTACGCGCAGCCGTTCGTGTCGGCCGGCGCCTACTCCGACTTCAAGCACGTGGTGAGGCCCCGCGCGCCGCGATACGCCGACCAGTCTGCGCCGTATCCCTACCAGGGCGAGCCCGACTTCAACTACCGCTCGTTCCGCACCACCAACGTGCTGCGCTGGGAATACCGTCCCGGCTCGGCGCTCTACGTGGTGTGGCAGCAGCAGCGCGAGGACTCGCTTCCCACGGGGGCGATGCGCTTCCGGCGCGACCTGCGCGACTTGTTCGGCCTCCCGGGGACCAACGTGGTCCTCGTGAAGCTCTCCTACTGGCTGAACCTGTGACTCAATCCCCTTCCTCCCGAAACTGGATGGGGTTGCCGTCGGGATCCACCGCCTCGCAGGCCCGGAACCCGCGTCCCTCCCACTCCTCGTTCGGAGGGCGCAGGCTTCCGCCCAGGGAGGCGGCGGTCTTGCGCGCCTCGGCGAGCGACGCGACCGGGAAGAACGGCTTCACGCAGGCATCCTGGCGGGCGGCCGAGGGGTCGCCCGGCGGCTCGCCCGCCAGCGCGTGGATCACCAGCTCGAAGTGCTCGGAGGCCAGCACCGTGACCCGGTCGTCATCCACGCGACGGGGCAGCTTGGTCACGGCCTCGTAGAATCTCGCGAGGCGCGGCTTGTCGCCGGTGAAGATCACGGCACCCGGCCTGGCGTTTCGGCTCATGGGGCGCTCCTCGGCTGACGCGGGACTCCGGCGCTCACTTCCCGGATTGAGCGTTGACGCCTGATCCTGGATCGTTGACGCGCCTGCAGTTCCTCGGCCAACTGGTTTCCGGCGCCACACCTGATCACCAGAGAGCAGG
>JARKSS010000462.1 GCA_029974175.1 Vicinamibacterales bacterium | reverse complement strand
CCCGGCCCGTTTCGGCGGGCGGCTTGGGCGGGGCCTCGGGCGAGGCGGCCTTGGCCGGATCGAGGTCGGAGCCCGCGAAGTAGCGTTTCACGCTCTCGAGGAGCGTGGAGAGGCCCGTTGGCGTGGCGAGGTAGCCGTCGGCGGCCAACAGCGAGTCGAGCGCACGTCGAGCCTCGTCGATGGTCCAGGGCGCCTCGGCCGGTTCGGCCGCCTCCATCGCCCGCTCCAGCCATGACCGCAGCGGCGCGCGCAGCGCGCGGCGGTCGCCGGTGACCGTGCTCTCGGTCGCGCGGTCGAGCAGCTCGCGCAGCTGCAGCGGGTACTCCTCGAGGCGCAGCGGCCGGCCGAGGACGAGCGCGAGGCCGCACAGCCCCACTTGCAGGACGTCGGCGCGCCGGCCGAACGGCGGCTCCTCGTTGGGGGGAAGCGCAACGCGGAGATCCTTCCACACGCGAGGCGGCTGCGGGTGCGGCAGGTGCGGCAGGGCGCTGCCGAGCACGTGCTCGACCACGACGAGACGTCCGGTGGACGAAACCACCAGCCGCTCGGGCGCGAGGGCGCCATGCGAGACGTCGGGGCCGGCGCCATGGAGGCACGCCACGGCGGACACGAGCTGCCGCAGGAGGAAGAGCGCCGCGTTGGTGTGCAGGGGGAGCGACATCTGCTCGGTCGCCTGCAGGATCTCGGAGAGCCGGAGGCCGTCGGCCAGGTCGGAGACGATCGCCAGGCGGTTGTCGGGCGCGGCAAGGCGGCCGACGTGCCGGACGCGCGCGAGCCCCTGGTGCTGCAGTGCGGCGAGCTGCTGAACGCGGGCACGCACCTTCGGCTCGAAGGCGGCATCGGCAGTCAGGTCGGTCCGCAGGCGCAGCACCTCGAGGGCGCCTGCCGTGCGGTCGCGGACGATGACGCGGTCGCCGAGCCCGTCGAAGAATCCCGGGGCGGGGGTGGTATCGGACATGGTGCTGACGCTCCCAGCAGTCTGGCGGCGATACGGATCCTCAGCTGGGAAGGCAAGATTGGCACCTCTTCCGTTGGGTCCGAAAATGGTTAGTTTGCTGAATGTTTTGAGCGATCCCCGCGCGTCTGGGACGGGCGCGGGCGGCGGGCAGGATTACGAAACCGTTGAGCTTTGCGCCAAAACGTAATTGACCGGGCGGCCGATTCACGACCGCCCGGCCAGTCAGTGAGTCCTACCGCCGGTACCTTCCCTCGCGGTAGCCCTCCTCGTAGCCCTGCCTGAATGCCTCGCGGTAGGCGGCCTTGTACTGCTCGCGCGACCCGTAGCGCGACTTGTAGTCGCGGTCGCCCTCGCGGTACCACTTGTGCCGGATCGGGTCGTACCGGTCGCCATCGCGGCCATCGTCGCGGCCCTTCTCGAACCCGTCGCGGTACCCCTTGTCGTAGGCGGGCGACGCGTAGCCGTAGCCACCGTAGCGCGGGTCGGGATAGCCGTAGCGGCCGTCGCGCGGCACCGCCCTCCCGCCGTAGCGGCCGTTGCCGTAGCCGCGGGCCTCGCGCGCGAAGCCGTCGCGGTAGCCGGCCTCGTAGCCGCGGCGGAACGCCTGGCGGTACTGGCCCCGCGCGCCGTAGCGGTGGTCGTAGCCCCAGTCGGCGTCGCGGTAGTCGCGGTCGTTGCGGTAGTTCGCGGCGCGCCCCGAGCGCGCGTCGTCCGAGCCTCGGTCGATCCCCCGGCGGTAGCCGTTGTCGTACGCGATGCGGCCGACGTCGGCGTAGCCACCGCCGTAGGGGCCGCCGTAGCGCGGCTGGCCGTAGGCGGTGACGCAGCCGGTGCCGGCCACGAGCAGCGCGAGGGCGGCGAGCGCGGGCAGCAGGCGAGTTCGAGTCTTCATGGCGTCCCCCGTGGTCAACTCCTGCAGATGAGGACAGCAAAGGAAGGGCCACGTGGAAACGCTCGAAAACGCTCGGAGAATGGCCGATTCCCGGGATGCCGCCGGGGATGCGTCGCTGGTGGCGGACAGCTGGGGCGGGGCCGGTGTCCCCGGGCGGCGCCGTAGGCGGATGCCCGCCTTGAGCCCATTCGCCGTGGGTTGTCGCATCTGAGATCGTGCTCGCGTGCCTCCTCGCGGCCGGCGCGTTCTCGCCCCTCTCCGCTCAAACCCCGTCGCCTTCCGGTCCGCCGGACGCGGCACCTGGCCTGCCGCGCGCAGACGTGAGCGCGGCCGCCGGCTGGTTCAACGCGACGTTGACGCATCTCGGTCCTGCGGGTCGCGGAGCAGCACAACGGCTCACCCGCCCGAACGATCATCATGAGCATCGTCTCGGGGGCCGCGGCGTTCCTGGGCCTGCTGTTGGGATCGCTCGCCGCCTGGGATTGATCGGGCCGCGAGGCCCACAGGACGTGGACCTCGCGACCTCGCGACTCGACTTCGCGACTTCGTGCCTGCCCGCCGTAGCGGCGAAGCGCGAAGGCGGGACCTCGTGACTTCGTGACTCCGTGGACTAGAACCTGTTCCACAGGTACTGATTCGTCACCTCGTGGTGGAACTGCACCTCCGACGCCTTGATCAACCGGCCGAGGGCCTTGGGGCAGCGGTCGGCCTGCGCCTGCTTCACCTCGGCGAACTTGGCGTGCACCTGCTCGCCGAGCGCGTCGGCCAGGAAGCGCGACGACTTGAACAGCCGGATGGCGTCGTGGATGTTGTCGGGCAGGAAGCGGGTGCGCGAGCGGCGGATCTCGTTGAGCGAGTCCTCGGGCAGCGGCGCCTCGAGGCCGGTGCGCAGCAGCGCGTACACGGCGAGGTACGGGTTCGCGTCCGGGGCGATCGAGCGCAGTTCGATGCGCGCCGACTGCCCGTTGGCGAGCGGGATCCGGATCATCGCGCCGCGGTTCACCGCCGAGGCCTTGATCTGGTTGGGCGCCTCGAAGTGCGGGTCGAGGCGGCGGTACGCGTTGACGCTCGAGTTGAAGATCAGGCACAGCTCGTTCGCCGCGGCCAGCACCCGGTCCACGAACGACCATCCGAGAGCTGACAGCCGGTCCTCGCCGTTCGGGTCCCAGAACAGGTTGCACCCGCCGCGGCAGAGCGACAGGTTGGTGTGCATGCCGCTGCCGTTCACGCGCGTGACCGGCTTGGGGAGGAAGCTGGCGGTCATGTCCATCTTCTGCGCAACCTGCCGGCACACCAGCTTGTAGAGCTGCACCTGGTCGGCCGCGATGCACGCCTCGGTGTGCCCGTAGTTCATCTCGAACTGCGAGGGCGCGACCTCGGGGTGGTCCTTCTCGTTGCTGAAGCCGAGCGCGCGCTGCACCTCGGCCGAGCCGTCGATGAACTGGCGCAGGGCGTCGCCGGGCAGCGAGTGATAGTAGCCGCCGGTGGAGATGAACTCGAACTGGTTGGTGAGGTGATACTGCCGCTCGACGTCGCTCCCCTTGAAGAGGAACCCCTCGATCTCGTTGGAGACGTGCGCGGTGATGCCGTCGCGCTGCAGCAGCTGCTCGGTGAACTCGCGGAGGCGGTTGCGCATGTCGGCGTGGTAGGGGCGCCCGTCGCGCTCCTGCACGAAGCCGAAGACCAGCACCTTGCCCGGCCCGAAGACGTCGGCCGGCAGCCAGTAGAACGAGGTCCAGTCCACCGCGAGCCGGAGGTCCGACTCGGCCTGCTCGGCGAAACCCTTCACCGACGACCCGTCGAAGGTGAGGTTGTCGGCCGAGCCGAGCAGGAACTTCTTGTCGTAGTCGAGCATGTGCATCCGGCCCTCGAGGTCGGTGAAGCACACGGTGACCGCCTTGATGCGCTTCTCGTCGCGCAGGTACTTCATGCGCTGCTCGCGCACGACGTCGGGCTTGACGCGGCCAATGCGCTGCTGCTTGGCCGCCAGGTTGAGC
>JARKSS010000460.1 GCA_029974175.1 Vicinamibacterales bacterium | reverse complement strand
CATCTCGCAGTGGCCCACCTTGCCCCCGGCGCCCGAGAGACGGTAGAGCTCCGTGGCGCCGAAGACTTTCGTGTAGAACTCGATCGCCTTGGCAACGTGGTCGACGACGAGGTACGGGGTCACCGCGTGATATCCGTCGGGGATCGCGGGCACCTTGGGCATCCGGCTACCTCCTCCTGTGCGGCCAGCTGTCAGAGCCTGATCGATCGGGACCCGGTCCGCCGGGCTGCAAGCTATGCGCCACGGCGAGGCTGGTTTATAGTTCGGGTCTCGACGGAGGCAAGACCATGACGATGAAACCGGCGCGGCGATGGCCCCTTGCGTTCCTTCTCTTCCTCTGCGTGGCGGCTGCAGCCACCGAGCCGCCTGGCGCCGCCGCGGCGCCCCCGCAGGAAGGCAACGCACAGGACGCCACGGCCGTGACGGTGACCGGGCTCCGCACCGAATACCAGGAGAACCCCATCGGGATCGACGCGCGGAGGCCGCGCCTGAGCTGGCAGCTTCGCTCGACAGCGCGCGGCGTCGTGCAGTCGGCCTACCAGGTGCGCGTGGCTGCCACCGAGCGCAACCTCCGGGCCGGCCGCTACCTCATGTGGGACTCGGGCCGGGTGCTGACCGGCGCCTCAGTGCACCGCCCGTACGAGGGACCCCCGCTGCAGTCGGGGCGTACGTATTACTGGCAGGTTCGGGTCTGGGACGGCGCCGGTGTCGAGTCGCCCTGGAGCGAACCGGCCACCTGGGAGATGGGACTGCTCCAGCCTTCCGACTGGAAGGCGAGTTGGATCGAGCCGGTGCAGCAGGGCGACCCGAAGGCGGCCGGCCCGCTGCCGCTCCTGCGGCGCGAGTTCGTCCTCAAGGGCGAAATCCGGCGCGCCCGCGCCTACGTCACCGCCCACGGCCTCTACGAGATGATGCTCAACGGGCAGCGTGTCGGCGACCAAGTGCTCCCCCCCGGCTGGACGAGCTACAACAAGCGCCTGCAGTACCAGACCTATGACGTGACCCGGCTGCTGCGCCGCGGCGCCAACGCGGTCGGCGTAGCCCTCGGCAATGGCTGGTACCGCGGCTCCCTCGCCTGGGAAGGCAACCGCAACATCTACGGGTCGCGCCTCGGCCTCCTCGCCCAAATCCACATCACTTACACGAACGGCCGCGAGGAGATCATCGGGACCGACGCCCAGTGGAAGAGTGCCACCGGGCCGATCCTGGCCTCGGAGATCTACGACGGCGAAACCTACGACGCGAGGCTCGAGAAGGCGGGTTGGACCGAGCCGGGCTTCGACGATCGCGACTGGACGCCGGTTTCGCTCGCCGACCACCCGAAGGACATCCTCGTGGCCCCCGCCGGGCCGCCCGTCCGGCGCATCCAGGAGCTGAAGGTGGTACGGGTGTTCCGCACGCCCTCGGGCGACCTCGTCGCCGACATGGGGCAGAACATGGTGGGGTGGGTGCGCCTGAAGGCCCAGGGGCCCGCCGGCACCACGATCACGCTCCGGCATGCCGAGGTCCTCGACAAGGAGGGCAACTTCTACACCGCCAACCTTCGAGGCGCCGCGCAGACGGCGCGCTACACCCTGAAGGGCGCCGGAATCGAAGTCTTCGAGCCGCGCTTCACCTTCTACGGCTTCCGCTACGTGGCCGTTGACGGCTTCCCGGGCGAGCTGACCCCCGACCACCTCACGGGCGTGGTCGTGCACAGCGACATGCGCGTGACCGGCTCCTTCGAGACCTCCGACCCGATGATCAACCAGCTCCAGTCGAACATCGTCTGGGGGCAGAAGGGCAACTTCGTGGACGTCCCGACCGATTGTCCGCAGCGCGACGAGCGGCTTGGCTGGACGGGCGACGCGCAGGTGTTCGCGCGCACGGCGGCCTTCAACATGGACGTGGCGGGGTTCTTCACCAAGTGGCTGGCCGACCTCGCCGCCGACCAGTGGGAGGACGGCCGGGTGCCGCACGTCGTTCCCAACGTGCTCGGGACGACCGGACGCCAACTGCCCGGGGGCGCCGCCGGCTGGGGCGACGCGGCGGTCATCATCCCGTGGACGATGTACCTCACCTATGGCGACACGGCCCTGCTCGAGCGGCAGTACCCGAGCATGGCGCGGTGGGTGGAGTTCCAGCGGATGAGGGCGGGCGACGACCTGGTGTGGGACGGCGACCCGCACTTCGGCGACTGGCTGGCCTTTTCCAGCAATGCCTCCGACTACCCGGGGGCGACCACGGGGAAGGACCTGATTGCCACGGCGTTCCTCGCGCACTCGGCCGACCTGATGACGAGGATCGCGACCGTGCTCGGTAAGGAGCGTGACGCGGCACAGTACCGGAGCCTGGCCGCTCGCGTCAGGGAGGCGTTCCTCCGCGAGTTCGTCACGCCCAACGGCCGGGTCGGGGAGAACACGCAGACCGCCTACGTGCTGGCCCTGGAGTTCGACCTGCTGCCCGAGCGGCTGCGTGGGCAGGCGGCCGAGAGGCTCGCACGCGAGGTTGCCAGCCGCGGGCACCTGACCACCGGCTTCCTCGGCACGCCCTACCTGTGTCACGTCCTCACCCGCTACGGCTACCTCGACGCGGCGTACAAGCTCCTCACGCGCCGCCAGTACCCCTCGTGGCTCTACCCGGTGACGCAGGGGGCCACCACCATCTGGGAGCGGTGGGACGGGCAGCGCCCCGACGGTTCGTTCCAGGACCCCGGGATGAACTCCTTCAACCACTACGCCTACGGGGCAATTGGCGACTGGATGTACCGGGTGATGGCGGGCATCGAGATCGATCCGCAGGCGCCCGGCTACCGGCACGTGCTCGTGCGGCCGCGCCCGGGCGGCGGGTTCACGAAGGCGTCGGCACGCCACGAGACGATGTACGGCACACTGCGATCGGCGTGGGAGTTGAAGGACGGCAGCTTCGAGTTGCTCGTCACGGTCGCGCCGAACACGCGCGCGACCGTCTCCATCCCGACCGCGAAGCTGGCACAAGTGACCGAGGGAGGGGAGCCGCTGTCGGTGGGCCGCGGCATCACCGCGGTTCGCGAGGAGGGCGACGCCGTGGTGGTGGAGGTCGGGTCGGGTGAGTACCGGTTTGTGAGGAAGTAGCGGGACGGAGAACGGAAGAACGGAGCAAGCGGCCTGGCAGGCCGCTGAAAAACACGGCCTGCCGGTTCACCGTGCTCCGCCTGCAGGCCCCGGCATCGCGGCGGTCGGCCAGTCGATGGCCGAGAGGGCGGCCGGGGTGTCGGGCGGCAGCAGCCTCGCAGGGACCACGACGGGGTCCGGCGGAGGCGCGGGCGTGCGCACCGGGATCCGGTAGGTACGCCCGGCGCGCAGCAGTGTCGTGCGCAGGCCGTTGGCCTGCTTGATTGCGTTCACCGAGACGCCGTACCGCCTCGCGAGGTGGCCGAGCGTCTGTCCCGGCCGGACCACGTGCGCGATCGTATAGACGGGTGGCGGCACGATTCCCTCCTGGACGAGGAACGGGTGAGCGCGCCGCCCGAGCTCCTGGGCGATCGGGTTGAAGAAGCGCACGTGATAGTGCGTCCGGTGCCCGCGCACGTGGCGGATGATCGCGTCGCGTGAGCCCTTCGAGAACTGGAACACCCGGTCGAGCCACTCCTTGTCCTCTCCCAGGCTCAGGGCGTGGCGGTAGAGGAGCCGCTGGATCCGGGTGTCGAGCAGGATGCGCTCGACGTCGGTGCGCACGATGAGCGCGCGCACGAGCGCCCAGTTCCGGTCGAGGTCGAGGTTGCCGGCCGTGCCCACCGCATACCAGCCGCCCGTCCCCGGCCGGTGATAGAAGCCGAAGTCAACGTCGCGGCCCGACTGGTGGCTCTGGTGGCGTTTCAGCCGTCCGCCCCCGGGGTGCCCGATGTCGCCGATGAAGATGGGCGGCGTGTCGGGGAACAGCTCGTGGACGGTGGCCACCGCCACGCCGATCGCCTCGATCGTCTCGGCGGTCCCCCACGAGATGGCCGCCGGAGCGATGATCCATCTCGGGTCTGGCGGAAGCGGCACCCCGTTGAGCACGCGACCGCCGCCCGGCGTCCCGATCGACAGCGAGCCCAGAGACGCAGGGTTCGACCTCACGCGCTCGAGCAGGTCCTCGTCGGTGAGTTCGAGGAGCGACGACCCGCCGTCCGGCGTCGCCACTGCTGGCGACTGCATGGATGGCGGGGGGAACAGCGGAGGGACAGCCTGGCCTCCCCAGGACTGGGCGAGCGCCAGGCAGAGGGTTGCGAGCGCGTCGAACGATGTCATTCGCGGTGAACTCTTGACCGGATGAGGTTGACGAGTCAAGGGGAAGTGTTGGCGTAGTGGCGCACCATCCGCTCGATGGCGCGGCGGCAGACGGGGCAGAACTCGTCCCGGGGGCTTGAAATCATCAGGCAGTACCAGGCCGGGCGGTACAGTCCCTTCGAGGCATATCCCGCGCCCTCGAACGCCCCGACCACGTCGCGCAGGGACGCCAAACGCTCGTCCAATTCGGCCAGGCGGCTGGCGAGCGCCTTGACGGCGGCCTCGTCGCCAGCCTGCTGCGCCTTCCGGCGCTCGGCCTGCAGCGCCTCGCGTTCCTCCTTGCCGTAAGGGGTAGGTATCGGCACCCCCGGCGTGACCAGGTCCTTCCACTTCAGGTTCGCCGGGTCGAGCAGCGCCGTGATGTTCGGCTCGAGCGGCTCGACCCCCTTCGGGTAGAAGTCGTTGTAGGCCACGTCAGAGGAGTAGTACTCGTCGGCCAGCCCCGCGAAGCTGTGCCCGAACTCGTGGATGAAGACCTCCTTGCTGCGCGCGTGATCGACCGTCGTGATGCAGTAGTCGCCGTAGATGCCGCCGCCGCCGTACCGCGTGCTGTTGACCAGGATCACGAGCGTGTCGTAGGGGACCCGCGCTGCGATCTCGCGCAACCGGTGGTTGTTCTCGACGAGCATGTAGCGATCGGTGTCGAACGTGTTGAAGGAAGCGCCGAGGGTGGTCTTGCGGTACACGTTCTGGCGCGGTTCGTCCATCGCCCGCTCGGCCGACGGCCGAAACACCCCCGAGACGTTGAAGCTCGTCTTCAGGTGCCGGTAGGGCTCGTACGAGAACAGCCAGCCGGTCACCCGATCCACGTCGGCCTTGAACTTGTCGCGGTCCTCGGCGGTGTATCCCTCCGCGACGAACACCAGGTCCACCTTGTCGCCCGGCTCGCCGTTCCGCATCGCCTCGTACACCCAGTCGCGGGGATCCGGCGCCTCGCGGATGACGTGATAGTCGGACGGGTCGATCGTCGTGGTGAAGATCGTCTGCAGGACGTTCTTCGCATCCCGCCGGGCGATCTCGACGATGACCGGGCGCCTGGGCCAGGGGACGCGCACCGCCCGCTCGAAGACCCGCTTCTTCCCTTCGAGGGCCGGCCCCGTCGTCCGGTATTCGCCGAACATCGTGTCGAACCCGCGCGAGTAGAGCGGGCGCCGGGTGGCGGCATCGAGGAGCGTGACCGCGTAGCGGCCGTAGCCGAAGGGGTCGAGCAGCGGCGAACGCGGCCCGGCCCACTGGCCGTCCCGGTGGACCTCGTGCAGGGTCACCAGTTCGTCCCGCGCGTCGCCCACCTGGTACAGCCCGAGCCTCATCGTCTCGCCCGTGAAGTCGGCATCGAAGCCGGGCGTGTGCGCGGCGGCCGCGCACGGCAGCAGCGCCAGCAGGATCGCGATCAAACGGGCCCGCACGGTTCCTCCCATCCTCCAAGCGTACAAAGCGCGGGGGCGGCATCCGCGGCCGCCCCCCAATCCGATCGCGGAACGCGGCTCCCTATCGCTTCGCGGGAGCCCTCGGCTTGGCCGTCGCGGCCGGCTCGGGCACCTTCGTCCCGAAGGGTCCTTGCTTTTCGAGCCAGTCGGCCGGCACCGTCCGCTTCTCGGGCGCGGCGCGCGAACCGCCGTCCTGGTAGTCGGTCACCAGCTTGTCGGCCAGCTCCCACCACTTCTGGTAGTTCTCCTGGGCCACCCGGTTCGAGTAGTCGCTGATGAACCGTCGCGCGCGATCGGGGTCAGCCTTGTACAGCTCGAGCGCCGTCTTCTCGATGATCGGCTGATCGGCGAAGAGCCGGTCCTCGATTTCCGACTGCCGGGCGCGGATGTCCTGGATCATGGCCCGGTAGTTCAGGTTCGACCAGTTGCCCACGAAGTTCGACGCCCACCAGGCAGAACCCCTGTCGAACCGGTCGCGCCGCCCGATCTCGTACGGGACCGGCACGCTGAGGTTGCCGGCGTAGAACGGCGAGAACACCGAGGTCTTCGCATCGTCAGGGGCAAACCACGCGAGGCTCCCGATCCAGGGCGGCATGTTGGCGCGCGCCTGCAGGACGACGACGTAGGAGCACTGGTGGACGGCAATTTGCCGCTCCACCGGCTGGTAGCCCTCGGCGGGCTTCCAGTCGCGGGGCAGGGACCAGCGGTTCGGCGTGCCGAAGGGACCGGCCAGCGGGCCCTTCGTCTGGTCGAAGGGCGTGCCCTCGTAGACGTCGCGGTGGATGGCCATCAGCTGGCGCACCGTCACCTTCTGGTCGGGCTTGACCGAGAAGGGCTGCTCGGGGGCCCAGGGATCGAGCTTCAGCGACGGCGCCAGCAGGCTGAGCACCCTCCACTCGCGCCGGTTCGGCATCGGGGGACCGGACATGTCGAAGACCCGGTTGAAGATGAACGGCTCGCCCTTCTCCCACCAGCCATTCTCCTCGGCCACCTGCTCGAGGTTGGACGAGCGCATGACGAAGTCGGGGCCGCCGTCGAGCGTGGTGATGCGCGAGCGGTTGGCCGACACGCCCACCTCCCCGGGCGGGATGCGCCGGGCGGCCCACACGGCGCCAAGCTCGACGGGCCCGGCGCCGAAGATCTCGAACTGCCAGACCTCCTTCGCGTCGGCGATGGTGAGGCACTCGCCGGTGTCGCCGTAGCCGTACTTCTCGGCGAACTCGCCCATGATCTTGATCGCTTCGCGGGCGGTCGCGGCGCGCTCGAGGGCGAGGCGCTGCAGCTCCATGATGTCGAAGATCCCCTCGTCGTTGTACAGCTCGCGCCGCCCGGCGATGGTCGTTTCGCCGATGATGACCCCCTTCTCGTTCATGAAGGGGTACGCGGCGTCGTAGCGGGTGTAGGTCTCGGGAACTTCAGGAATCTCGCCGACCTTGCGCTCCTGCCGTTCGGGCGGCTTCTCCGCGCCGAGGCCGCCGCCCTTCATGACGGGCCGCATGGTGCCGGGTTCGTGCTTGCGCCCGGGGACGATCTTGATCCGGACCTCGTAGCCGCCGTCACACGAGTGGGTAGTGAGGGCGCCGTCGGCCGACGCCTCGGGGGTCGTCGGTATCGACGTGCACGCCTCGCAGGCGTTTTCCCAGACCTCCAGGGGCACGCCCTCGGGCCGGGGATAGCCGCAAATCTTCTTGCCGACCCACTGGTCGGCCGCCGGGGCCTGGGCGTCCGGCGCCTGGGGAGCCCGGCTTCCCGCGGAACCGCTCAGGCCGGCCGCCGCGACGAGGAGGCCCGTAAGGAACAGCTTCTGAATCCGCATAGTGGAACCGCCCGTTTGAGGTGGAAGTGGCCGGGTTGAGGGCACTACATACTACCTCGACTTGACTTCGAGGCGCGGCCCCTGTTGACTGTGCACTGCAGACTCGTGACTCGACTTCGTGACTTCAGGCTGACATGGCGCTACCGATTTACCAAGTCGATGCCTTTACCGGCGAGCTGTTCGCGGGTAATCCGGCCGCGGTCGTTCCGCTCGAGAACTGGCTGCCCTCCGAGGTGATGCAGAAGATCGCCTTCGAGAACAACCTTTCCGAGACCGCTTTCTACGTCCAGACGCCGGAGGGTCTTGCGATCCGGTGGTTCACGCCAGCGGTCGAGGTGAACCTGTGCGGGCATGCGACGCTCGCCTCGGGCTTCGTCGTGTTCCACCGGGGCGAGGTCACCGGCGACCTGGTGGAGTTCTCCTCGCGCAGCGGTCCCCTGCGGGTGCGGCGTGAGGGCGAGTTGCTGGTCCTCGACTTCCCAGCCCACGCGCCCCAGCCGACCCCGGCGCCCCGCGGCCTGATCGAGGCGATGGGACTGGCGCCGCGAGAGGTCTGGCGGGCGGACGAGGACTACCTGGTGCTCTACGCGAGCGAGGCGGAAGTCCGCGGGCTGGCGCCCGACTTCGCCCGTCTCGAGACCGTGGAGGCCAGGGGCGTCATCGCCACCGCACCCGGGAGCGGCGTGGACTTCGTTTCGCGCTTCTTCGCGCCGAGGGTGGGCGTACCCGAGGATCCGGTCACCGGCTCGGCCCACACGCGGCTCACGCCTTACTGGGCCGGACGCCTCGGCAAGAACGAGCTGACCGCCCGGCAGGTGTCGAAGCGGGGCGGCTGGCTGCAGTGCCGCCAGCGCGGCGATCGCGTCGAGATTGCCGGCAGGGCGGTCCTCTACATGACCGGGACGATCGCGGTCTAGCAGGCCGCTGAACAGCGCGGCCGGGTGCAGGCTTCTTTCTTCTTCGGCAACCGTCTCGCGTCCACCAACTCCATCTCACGGAGGGAGCGCTTGTGAAGAAACTCGGCATCGGATGCCTCGTGGCCCTCGTGCTGCTCGGCGGTCTTGGACTCGTGGCCGCCTACCTGATCTACGACCGTGTCTACAAGCCGGCGTCCGAGTACGTGGGCAGTTTCAAGGAGCTGGGCGCCATCGCCGAGCTGGAGCGGGAGGTCAAGAACACGGCTCCCTTCACCGAACCCGCGGACGGGGAGTTGAGCGAAGATCTGGTCGAGCGTTTCGTTGCCGTCCAGGACGCCATGCGGGTCAGCCTGGGAGCGCGGCTGGAGCAGCTGAAGGCGAAGTACGATCAGATCGAGGAAGCGAGAAAGACCCGCGGCAACGAGGCATCGTTCCGGGAAGGGCTGGGGGCCTTGAAGGATCTGACCTCCCTCCTGGTGCAGGCCAAGCGGGCGCAGGTCGAGGCGCTGAACGCCGCCGGGTTCTCGTTCAAGGAATACGAGTGGGTGCGCCGGCAGGTCTACTCGGGCCTCGGGGTGGTGGTGAGCAGCCTGGACATCAAGGACTTGGCCCGCGCGGCCCGGGAAGGCGGCAAGCAGGTCGAGGCCGGCCTCGGCCAGGTGTCCGAGCGCAACCGCGAACTGGTCCGGCGCTACGAGAAGAAGCTGCGCGAGATGGCCCCGTTGGCCTTCTTCGGGCTGTGATCGGTGGTGGCCGTGTCGATGGGAGCCGGGCGTGTGGGTGAGGGTCCGGGTCTACGCCGAGCTGAACGACTTTCTGCCGGCGTCCCGCCGCCAGGCGGCCTTCGACGAGGTCTGCGCAGACCGGACCTCGGTGAAGGACTTGCTCGAAGGGGTTGGCATTCCCCACACCGAGGTCGACCTCCTGCTCGTCAACGGCGAATCGGCCGCCTTCGACCACCGGCTTGCCGACGGCGATCGGGTGACGGCTTACCCGGTCTTCGAGGCGCTCGACGTCGGGGGTGTGACCCGCGTGCGGCCCGAGCCGCTGCGCGAGGTGCGCTTCGTGCTCGACGGGCATCTCGGCCGGCTGGCGGCGTTCCTCCGGCTGGCCGGCTTCGATGCCCTCTACCTCCGCGACGCCGGTGACGCGGAGCTGGCAGCCGTTTCCGCCGCCGAACGCCGGATCCTGCTGACGCGCGACCAGGGGCTCCTCAAGCGCCGCGCGGTGACGCACGGCTACCTGGTGCGAAGCACGCGTCCCACCGCGCAGTTGACCGATGTGCTGCAGCGCTTCGACCTGCGCCGCCTCGTCAGGCCCTTCACCCGGTGCATGCGCTGCAACGGCCTGCTGGCGGCGGTTTCGAAGGACGAGGTGGCGGGCCAGGTGCCCCCGCGCAGCTACGAGGCGTTCGACCGGTTCCTCCGATGCCAGGGCTGTGGGAAGATCTACTGGCAGGGATCGCACTACGAGCGCCTCTCGCGCCTCGTCGGACCCATCACAGGGATAACGGAGTGACCTTTCGCGCCGCCATTTTCGACCTCGACGGCACCATCGTCGACAACATGCCGCTTCACACCGAGGCCTTCGCCATCTTCTCGTCGCGTCACGGCCTGGCGCCGCTCACCATGGCCGACAGGCGCCGCCTGGACGGCAGGCGGAACCGCGAGATCTTTCCCGACCTCTTCGGCCGGCCGCTGACGGGCGACGAACTGCGCGCCTACGAGCGGGAGAAGGAGTCGATCTACCGGTCGCTGTCGGCCGGGCGCCTCGTGCCGCTGCGGGGATTCGAGCGCCTGGTGGACGCGCTGGGCCGCCACGGCATCGCGCTGGCGATTGCCACCTCGGCGCCGCCCGAGAACGTGCAGCACACGCTTCGGGAGATCCGCCTCGACCCAGCCTCGTTGGTGATTGTCCGGGGAGACGAGGTACCGAGGGGCAAGCCGTGGCCCGACGTCTTCCTCGAGGCGGCCGCGCGGCTGGGGGTGCCGCCGGCCGACTGCATCGCGTTCGAGGATGCGCCAGTCGGCATCGCCGCCGCCGCGGCGGCCGGCATGCGCACGGTCGCGGTCACGACGAGCTTCAGCGCGTCGGACCTGGCGCGCCACGATCCCGCGCCCGACCACGTCGTGGCCGACTTCGACGAGTTCCTCGCCGGGCCAGGCCGTGACCTCCTCAGCCCGCCAGCAGTGCCCTGACGCGCTCGAGGTCGCTGCGCCCGGCCATCACCAGCAGCTTGTCCCCCTGCTTCAACTCGGTCCCGCCCGACGGCACCATCGTGTGGCCGCCTCGATCGAGGACGACCACGAGCGCCCCGGGCGGGAGGCCCAGCTCGAGGAGCCGGCGGCCGGCAAGGGCCGATCCCTCGCGCACGCGAACGTCCAGGAACTCCCGCTCCCCCGCGGAGATCAGCTCCAGCGGATCGATGGCGGGGCCCGTGTCGGGGAGCGAGAGCTTCAGGCGGCGGGCGACCCACGGCACCGAGGTGCCCTGCACCAGGGCCGAGGTCAGCACGATGAAGAACACGATGGCGAAGAGCCGGTCGGCTTGCGTGATCCCCGCGACCAGCGGGAAGGTGGCGAGGATGATCGGCGCGGCCCCACGCAGCCCGACCCAGGAGGTCAACGTCACCTCACGCCAGGGCATGCGGAAGGGGAGCAGCAGAAGCACCACGGCAAGCGGGCGCGCGACCAGCGTGAGGAACACCGCGACGCCGAACCCCTCGGCCGCGATGGCCGGCAGCTGTGACGGGAACACCAGCAGGCCGAGGGTGAGGAACATCACGATCTGCGCCAACCAGGCGATCCCGTCGTAGAAGCGCACCAGGCTTCGCTTGTGCACGAAGCTCTCGCGGCGCATCGCGATGCCTGCGACGTAGACCGCCAGGAACGGGTTGCCGCGCACCAGGTCGGTCACCCCGTACGTCAGCAGCAGCATGCCCATGACGAGCACGGGGTACAAGCCGTCGTACCCGAGCTCGATGCGGTTGATCGTGTTGGCGGCGAGGCGGCCGGCCACGATCCCGAGCAATGCGCCGCACACCATCTGCCAGACGAATCCGCCTGCCAGCCCGGGAACCGAGGTCGTTTCGGGAGACGCAATCACCCCGATCATCGTGACGGTCAGGAAGACCGCCATCGGGTCGTTGCTCCCCGACTCGAACTCGAGCAGCGAGCGCAGGCGCGGCTCCAGGCGAACGTTGCGCGAGCGCAGCACCGAGAAGACCGCCGCCGCGTCGGTGGACGAGACGATCGATCCGAGCAGCAGGGCGTGCAGGAACGGCAGGTCGGTGATGGCCCAGGCGAACAGGCCCGTCAGCGTGGCCGTGAGGGCGACGCCCACCGTGGCGAGCACGACACCCCGGCCGAGGATGGGCCGCACGTCACCCCAGAGCGTGTCGAGACCCCCGCTGAACAGGATGAAGGCCAGCGAGACGACGCCGAGCCCCTGCGCCAGCCCCGCGTTGTCGAACGGGATGCCGCCGGGGCCGTCCGAACCGGCGAGCATGCCGACGGCCATGAACAGCAGCAGCGCCGGGATGCCGAACCTGGTGAACCGGCTGGCGAAGACGCTGGCAAGCAGCAACACGGCTGCGCCGAGGACGTAGGGAAGGAGCGCGGTAGTCATCGAGTGGACCTGACGGGAATTGTACCCGAACAGTTGCGCCGGCCGCCCGCCAGGTGAACAATCTCCCTCATGTCGCACCTCTTCACGCCACTGTGGCTGCGCGACCTGGAAAGCCGGAATCGGATTTTCGTATCTCCCATGTGCCAGTACTCGAGCTGGGAGGGGTTTCCGAGCGACTGGCACCTGGTGCACCTGGGCAGCCGCGCCGTCGGGGGGGCGGGCCTGGTGATGATGGAGGCGACGGCGGTGGTGCCCGAGGGGCGCATCTCTCCGATGGACATGGGGCTGTGGTCCGACGAGCACGCGCGGGCGCTCGAGCGGATCCCCCGGTTCATCCGGACGCAGGGTGCGATCCCGGGCATCCAGATCTCGCACGCGGGCCGCAAGGCCTCGGTGGCGCCGCCGTTCCGCGGCGGCCGCCCGGTGCCGCCCGAGGATGGCGGATGGGAGGCTCGCGGCCCGAGCGCTGTGGCCTTCGGTCCCGGGTTCGCGACGCCGCGGCCGCTCGAGGCGGCCGAGATCGAGGCGCTGCCCGGGCAGTTCGCCGCGGCCGCGCGCCGCGCCCTGGACGCGGGGTTCGAGGCCATCGAGATCCACGCGGCGCACGGGTACCTGCTGCACCAGTTCCTCTCGCCGCTCAGCAACCGGCGCGACGATCAGTACGGCGGGTCCTTCGACGCGCGCGTTCGCGTGCCGCTGGCCGTTACCCGCGCCGTGCGGGCGGCGTGGCCCGAGCGGCTCCCGGTGCTGGTGCGGCTGTCGGCGACCGACTGGGTAGAGGGCGGGTGGACGCTCGACGACTCGATCGCCCTGGCGCGCCGGCTGCGCCAGGAGGGCGTTGACCTGGTGGACTGCTCGAGCGGCGGACTCGTGCCCGACGCGAAGGTCCCGGCGGGCCCCGGCTACCAGGTGCCGTTCTCGGCGGCCATCAAGCGCGAGGCCGCGGTGGCGACCGCGGCCGTCGGCCTCATCACCAGCCCCGAGCAGGCCGAGCAGATTGTCGCCACGGGGCAGGCCGACGCCATCATGCTGGCCCGCGAGCTGCTGCGCAACCCGTACTGGCCGCTGTTGGCGGCCCGCCGCCTCGGCGACCAGGTCTCGTGGCCTCCTCAGTACGAGCGGGCGCGACCGCGATGAGCGAGTCTGCGGCCTCGAACCCTTCCGGCCTGCACGGCCTGCTCGAGCGCGTGGGCCTCGGCCGGCCCGAGCTGCGCGCCTGGGCGATGTACGACTGGGCGAACTCGGCCTTCATGACGACCGTCATCGCGGCCGTGTTTCCCGTGTACTTCATCGAGGTGGCCGCGTCGGGACTGGGTCCGTCGACCGCGCAGTTCCGCTTTGCGGCGGCCACCACGATCGGCCTCACGCTGATCGCGATCCTCTCGCCGGTCCTCGGTGCGCTGGCCGACACCCGCGGCGCGAAGAAGGTGTTCCTCGCGGCGTTCGTCGCGCTCGGGGTGGTGTCGACCTGCGCGATGGCGGCCATCGGCCCGGGCGAGTGGCGCCTCGCTGCGGTGCTGTTCATCGTCGGCAACGTCGCCATCTCGGGCGGGTTCGCGTTCTACGACTCGCTGCTGCCCCACATCGCCCGGCCCGACGAGATCGACCGCGTGTCCACCGCCGGCTACGCGCTCGGGTACCTCGGCGGCGGCCTGCTGCTGGCGGTGAACCTCCTCTGGATCCTGCAGCCCGCCTGGTTCGGGCTCGCCGACGCCGGCGCGGCGACGCGGCTCTCGTTCGTGAGCGTGGGAGTCTGGTGGGCGCTGTTCTCGATCCCAATCTTCCGCCGGGTGAAGGAGCCGGCCGTGCGGCTCGAGCCGGGCGAGCGCGAGCTTGGCGGGCCGACGCGGATCGCGATCGCGCGAGTGCGGCAGGCCTTCCACGAGCTGCGGCGTTACCCGCAGGCGGCGCTGATGCTGGCGGCGTTCCTGCTGTACAGCGACGGCATCAACACGATCATCCGGCTTGCCGCCACCTACGGGACCGAGATCGGCATCGGCCAGGCGCACCTGATTGGCGCCTTCCTCATCGTGCAGTTCGTGGGCATTCCCTTCGCCCTGCTCTTCGGCCAGTTCGCCGCCCGCGTCGGCGCCCGCCGGGCGATCTTCGTGTCGCTGGCCGTCTACTTCGGGATCACCACGTTCGCCTACTTCATGCGGACCGCCACGCATTTCTACCTGCTCGCGATCCTGGTGGGCACGGTGCAGGGGGGCAGCCAGGCGCTCAGCCGGTCGCTCTTCGCGTCGATGATCCCGGCGCACAAGTCGTCGGAGTTCTTCGCCTTCTTCGGGATCTTCGAGAAGTTCTCGGGGATCCTCGGGCCGGCCCTCTTCGCCCTCGTGCTCGGGATGACCGGCACGAGCCGGCTGGCGATCCTCTCGGTGGCGTTCTTCTTCGCGGCGGGCGCGGGGGTGCTGGGGCTGGTGGACGTCGAGGAAGGGAAGAGGAGGGTGCAGGCCGAGCAGGGCTGACGCCCTCTCTACCGCCCGAACGTGTTGCAGGCGTCGGGGTCGCCCGTTTCAAGTCCACGCCGGAACCAGCGCACGCGCTGCTCGGAGCTGCCGTGGGTGAACTTCTCGGGGAACACCCGGCCGGTCGACATCCGCTGAATCCGGTCGTCGCCGATGGCCGCCGCAGCCCGCAGCCCTTCCTCCACGTCGCCCGGCTCGAGCTCCACTCTGCCCTGCGCCGCGCGGCCCGACTGGGCAGCCGCGTGTCCCCACACCCCCGCGAGACAGTCGGCCTGCAGTTCCATGCGGACCGAGAGGTCGTTGGCGGCCGACGGGTTGCGGCGCTGCGCCTGGCGCACCTGCTCCTCGATCCCGGTGATCGTCTGGATGTGATGCCCCATCTCGTGGGCGATGACGTAGGCCTGGGCGAAGTCGCCGGGTGCGCCGAACCGCCGGTGCAGCTCGTCGAAGAACCCCAGGTCGAGATAGACCTTCCGATCGCCCGGGCAGTAGAACGGGCCGCTCGCCGATTCGGCGAAGCCGCAGGCCGATTGGATGGCATCGCGGAACACGACCAGGCGCGTGCGTTGGTACTGGTCCCCGAGCAGCCCGGTCCACGTCTGCTGGACGTCGGCCATGACGGCGTCCACCATGTCCACGAGCTGTTCCTCCTCGGGCGTCGAGGCGATTGGCCCGCCTTCCTCCACCGACGCCGAGGGCGGCATCCCGGCGCCGCCCCCGCCGAGCAGCGAGACGAGATCGGTGCCCGTGAACCAGCTCAGCAGGAGGATGACCACGAGCCCGCCGATGCCGATCGGCATTCCCACGCCGCGCATGCCTCGGAACCCGCCGCCACCGCGGAGATCCTCGATGTTGCCCCGGTCGCCTCGAGTCCAACGCATGGCTTGCCTCCCCTCGTGGCCGGCTTGCACGCCCGATGCCGTGAGGCAACGATAGCACCCCCAAGCGGGCGACCGGTACAACGAAAAAGAGGGAAGCCTTTCGGCCTCCCTCTTCTCCGGCCTTCAGCCCTTCTGGTGGTCTTCGGCGCTAATACCGGTAGTGCGCCGGCTTGTAGGGTCCCTGCACCGGGACGCCGATGTAGTCGGCCTGCTCCTGGGTCAGCTGGGTCAGCCGCACGCCGAGGTGCTCGAGGTGCAGCCGCGCCACCTCCTCGTCGAGGTGCTTCGGCAGCATCGTCACCGTCCTGCCGTACTTCTCCGCGTTGGCGTGCAGGTCGAGCTGCGCCATCACCTGGTTGGTGAACGACGCCGACATCACGAAGCTGGGATGCCCGGTGGCGCACCCGAGGTTCAGGAGGCGCCCCTCGGCCAGCACCATGATCGACTTGCCGTTCGGGAAGCGCCACTCGTCGTACTGCGGCTTGATGTTGATCTTCTGGATCCCCGGGATCTTCTTCAGGCCGGCCATGTCGATCTCGTTGTCGAAGTGGCCGATGTTGCCCACGATGGCCTTGTCCTTCATCTGCACCATGTGGTCGACCTTGATGACGTTCAGGTTGCCGGTGGCGGTGATGAAGATGTCAGCCGTCGAAACGACATCCTCGAGGCGCACCACCTGGAAACCCTCCATTGCCGCCTGCAGGGCGCAGATCGGGTCGATCTCGGTCACCACCACGCGGCAGCCCTGGCCGCGCAGCGCCTGGGCGCACCCCTTGCCCACCTCGCCGTAGCCGAGAACGACGGCAAGCTTGCCGCCGAGCATCACGTCGGTCGCCCGGTTCAGGCCGTCGGGCAGGGAGTGACGGCAGCCGTAGATGTTGTCGAACTTGCTCTTGGTCACCGAGTCGTTGACGTTGATGGCGGGGAAGAGCAGCATCCCCTGCTCCATCATCTGGTAGAGGCGGTGTACGCCGGTCGTCGTTTCTTCGCTCACGCCGCGGATCGCCGCCGCGATGCGCGTCCAGAGCCCGGGCCGCCTGGACAGCTCTTCGCGGATGGCCTCGAGGATCACGCCCCACTCCTCGGGCTCCTTCTCGGGGTTGAAGGGCGGCACCCTGCCCGCCTTCTCGAACTCGTACGCCTTGTGCACGAACAGCGTGGCGTCGCCCCCGTCGTCCACGATCAGCGTGGGGCCGGCAAGGTCAGGCCAGACGAGCGCCTCACGGGTGCACCACCAGTACTCTTCGAGCGTCTCGCCTTTCCAGGC
>JARKSS010000451.1 GCA_029974175.1 Vicinamibacterales bacterium | reverse complement strand
CCCAGATGATCCGGTCACCCCAGATGATCCGGTTCGGGCCAAGCTCCTTCGTCCCCTTCCAGAACGCGATCCCGGACGGGGTGACAGTCTCTCCCGACAGCTCCAGGTCGGTCAGGGCGGCCGGGCCGCCCTTCGCCACCGCCACCGACGCCGCCACGTTCAGGCTCCCCGCCCCGCCGCCGAGCAGCCCCGCCTCCGGCAGGAAGGTCGCCCCCATCTGCAGCGCCGCCTTCACCTGCAGCACGCTCAGCCGCGGGTTCGCCTCGAGCAGCAGCGCCACGGCCCCCGAGACCACCGCCGTCGACATGCTCGTCCCGCTCATTTCCATGTAGGCCCGGTCGCCAGAGCCCGCCACGTGCAGCGACGGATAGGTGCGGGCGAGGTACGACCCCGGCGCCTCCAGCGAGACAATCCGGTTGCCCGGCGCCACCAGGTCGGGCTTCAGGATCAGGTCGTAGGCCGCCGGCCCCCGCGAGCTGTAGGTCGCCACCACGTCGTCCGAGCGCCCCGAGGTCTGCCTCGTGTTCAGCGCGCCGACGGTGATCGCGTAGGGCGAGTTGCCCGGCGACTCGATGCCGGCGATGATCGGCGTCCCGTCCTCCGTCTTGCCCATGTTCCCGGCCGCCGCCACCACCACGATGCCGGCCGCCACCGCCCGCTCCACCGCCTCGCAGAGCGGGTCGTCGGCAACCGGCTCGAACACCGGGTGCCCCAGCGAGAGGTTCAGCACCCGGATCGAGTACCGCGCCTTGTTCTCGATGGCCCAGTCGATGGCCCGAATCACGTCGCTCGTCCGCCCGAGCCCCTCTTCGTCCAGCACCCGCAGGCTCACCAGGTGGGCGCCCGGCGCCACCCCCTCGTACCGCTCGGTCACCACCGGCCCGCCGCCGTTGGCCGACGCCGCGATGATGCCCGCCACGTGCGTCCCGTGCCCGTAGAGGTCTTGCGCCGCGTTCGACCCGGTGAAGTCCACGGTGGCCACCACCCGGTTCCGCAGGGCCGGCACGGCGGCGATCCCCGAGTCCACTACCGCGATTCCGATTCCCTTGCCCGTCACGCCCGGCCCCCGGACCGCGTTCGCCCGGACCAGCGCGGTCCCAATCGTCTCGGCCGTCACCGCCATCGACGACCGGACAATGGCATCGCCCGACACGGCCGGGACCTCGGGATCCGCTGCCAGCGCATCGAGCTCGGCAGGCGAGACCTCGAGCACCGCGCCGCCGGCGAGCCAGCGCCTGACCCCGACACCGTGGCGCGACGCGACCCGCTCGAGGGCCCCCCGATCGCCCCGGACGATGATGCGCATGTTGCCGGCGCGCCCGGCTTCCAGGTGATCCGCCACGTCGCGCGACATGCGCGCCCGGTGCTGCCGGCCCGGTGCGGCCCAGGCGTCGGCCCCCGCCAGCACTACCAGCAGGGCCGCGAGAAGAGGCACGGTGAACGAGCGATGACGGGACATGAGTTCCTCCGCTACGAACAAGCCGCGACAGAGTGGTCGGAGGGCAGCGTGCGCGCGTTCCCGCGCGGGCGGCGCACGGCGCCGGCTGCCTGGACCTCGGCAATGGAATCGAGCAGGATGCGCTGCGAGTGGCACCGCGTGCGGATGGTCCGCAGCCGCCCCTCGCGTATCAGGTAATAGACCTTTCGCCGGGACACCCCGAGCAGGACGCAGGCCTGGTCGATCAGCACGCTCCCACCAGCAGGGCGGTTCACGAGGCCAATCGCGCTAGACTCGACAGTCGGGCTCAAGGCAGACCTCCAGCCCGACAGATGGCACGAAGGGTACCAGCTCGGCCCTGGAGCGGCGTCGAGCGGTAAGCCGTTGCTTTTGCTGAACTTCGTGCACTAGGATGCACCTGGGCCGCGGCACCGGGGCACTCTGCCTCCGGCCAAGCCGTTGGCCCAAACACAAAGCCCGACCGTGTTGCACAAAATGCGACGGGACGGTAGGCGAAATCTGCCACCCCGTCGCCGCAGCGGACCGGCCAATCCGTTGGCCTGGAGGGTAGCGACTTGGCCAGATTCCGAAGCCTCCCGGCCCCCCACCCCATCGCCCTGGCGTTGCTGGCCCTCGCCGCCTCCGGGGCCTGCGGACGGCAGACTCCCGCGCCCGCCGCACCTCCCGCCCCCCGCGAGCTGGTGTCCTCGATCCGCGCCGAGCCGAGGGGCTTCAACCGCTACACCGGCCGCGACTCGGTCACCGAGACGATCACCCACCTGACCCAGGCGCGCCTCGTTCGCATCGACCGCCGCACGCAGGAGCTGGAACCCTGGCTGGCCGAGTCGTGGAGCGCGTCGCCCAACGGTCTCGAGTGGACGCTGAAGCTGCGGCAGGGCGTGACCTTCTCGGACGGCCAGCCCTTCACCTCCGCCGACGTGCTCTTCTCGTTCCGGGCCGTCTACGATCCGGGCGTGGCCAGCCCCATCGGCGAGGCCATGCGCGTCGGCGGGAAGCCCCTCGCCGTCACCGCTCCCGACCCGTCCACCGTCGTCATCCGCTTCCCCTCGCCCTTCGGCCCCGGCATCCGGCTGCTCGACAATCTGCCGATCCTGGCGCGCCACAAGCTCGAGGCCGCCCTCGATTCGGGCACCTTCGCCGAGGCGTGGAGCGGCTCGACCCCGGTCAGCGACATCGTGGGCCTCGGACCGTTCGTCATCGAGCGGTACGAACCCGGGCAGCGCCTTGTCTTCGCCCGCAACCCGCGCTACTGGCGCTGGGACGAGTCGGGGAAGCGGCTGCCGGCCCTCGACCGTCTCACGCTCGAGATCGTGCCCGACCAGAACGCCGAGCTGCTGCGCCTGCAGGCCGGGCAGATCGACTTCACGCAAACCGAGGTGCGGCCCGAGGACTACGCCACGCTGAAGGCGGCCGCCGACGCGGGCCGCATCACGCTCGTTGACCTGGGCGTGGGCCTCGACGCCGACTCGTTCTGGATCAACCTGCGGCCCGGGGCGAACCAGGCGCGCCCCTGGCTTCACCGCGTCGAGCTGCGGAGGGCCATCGCGCACGCGGTTGACCGGCAGGCCTTTGCCGATACGGTGTTCCTCGGCGCAGCCACCCCGGTGGACGGGGCCCTGATCACGCCCGGGAACTCGCGCTGGTACGCCACCGACCTCCCGCGCCATCCCTACGACCCGGCCGCGGCCGCGGCGCTGCTCGAGTCGATCGGCCTGGTGGACCGCGACGGCGATGGCGTCCGCGAAGACGGGCACGGCGCCGACGCCTCGTTCACCGTGCTGACGATGAAGGGGAACAGCCTGCTCGAGAGGGGCGCCGCGTTCGTGCGCGACGCGCTCGGCGCCATCGGCCTCCGCGTAGACGTGGCCCCGCTCGAGGTGGGCGCGCTGATCGACCGGATCGAGCGCGGCGACTACGAGGCGGTCTACTTCCGCTTCCTCACGACCGACCTCGACCCGGCCCTCAACATGGACCTGTGGCTGAGTTCAGGCGGCGCGCACGTGTGGAACCCGCTGCAGCGGACCCCGGCCACCGACTGGGAGCGTGAGATCGACCGCCTGATGCACCAGCAGGCGGCCACGCTCGACCACGCGAAGCGCAAGGCGCTGTTCGACCAGGTCCAGCGGATCTTCGCCGAGCACGTGCCGGTGCTGCAGTTCGCGGCGCCGCGCATCTACGTGGCGCTCAGCACGCGGGTGGCCAACGCCACCCCGGCGCTGCTGCGCCCGGCCGTCGTCTTGTGGAACCCCGACCGCCTCGACGTGCGGGAAGGGAAGCGGGCGTCCCGGTGAGGAGTTGGTGAGAGGCTACCTGGCGCGGCGGGTGCTCTTCGCCGCCATGCTCGTCTTCCTCGTGTCGTCGGCGGCCATGCTGCTGACGCACCTGGCGCCCGGCGACTTTGTTTCCATCACGACGGGCGAGCGCGCCAGCCCGGCGCAAGCCGCGCAAGAGCGGGCACGTTACGGCCTCGACCGCCCGATCGTCTTGCAGTATCTCGGTTGGCTGTCGAGGGCCGTCCGCCTCGACCTGGGCGACTCGCTCCTGTACCGCCGGCCGGTCGGGACCCTCGTCCGCGAGCGCGCGGCCAACACGGCACTCCTTGCGCTGGCTGCCCTGGCACTTGCCACGCTTGCCGGGCTTCCCGCGGGCGTGTACTCCGGCAGCCGCCAGGGCGCTGGCGCGTCGGTGGTCCGCGGGGTCTCGCTCGTCCTGCTCTCCCTGCCCTCGCTGGTCACCTCGCTCGTGCTCGTGCTCGTCGCCGCGCGTACCGGCTGGTTCCCCGTTGGCGGGATGGTCTCCGCCTCCTCGACGGGAGCAAGCCTGGCCGGCTGGTGGGCCGACGTGGCGTGGCACCTCCCGCTGCCCGCGCTCGCCCTCGCCCTGCCGCTGGCCGCCACCCTCGAACGGCTGCAGTCGCAGGCGATGGCTGACGCGCTCGGCCAGCCGTTCGTCCTCGCGGCGGTCGCGCGAGGCGTGCCCCGCCGCCGGGTCGTCTGGCGCCACGCCCTGCGAGCCTCGCTGTCGCCGGTCGCCTCGGTCTACGGCTACGTGCTGGCCGCCCTCCTCAGCGGGTCCTTCATCGTCGAGGTGGTGACTTCGTGGCCCGGGCTGGGGCGGCTGCTGTACGACGCGCTGCGCGCCCGCGACGTGTACCTGGTTGCCGGCTGTGCGGCCGCCGGGTCGCTGTTCCTCGCAATGGGAAGCCTGGTTTCGGACCTGGCGCTCGCGTGGGCAGACCCGCGGATGAGGAGGGGATAGCAACTCGCCGAACTGCCAAGGCACCAGCCGCCGAAGGCGAAGGGATCGGAGAAGGGAGACGCGTGAGGCACGTGAGCGCGAGGGCCATCGGGATCGGGTTGCTGGTGCTGCTGTGCGCCGTCGCGCTGGCCGCGCCCGTGCTCGCGCCCAACGACCCCGGCACCTCGTTTCGCGACCGCGCTTTCGCCCCGCCGATGCTGCCGCGCATCGTGGCAGCGGACGGATCGTGGCACGCGCCGTTCGTCTACCCGCTGCGGCTGGCCGACCGCCTCGAGCAGCGTTACGAGGAGGACCGGTCGCGGCGCCTGCCTCTTTCCTTCTTCGCGTGCGGCCGTTTCGTCTGCCTCGAGGACGAACGCGACGGCCCGTGGCTGCCGCTCGGTGCCGACGCGGCTGGGCGCGACGTGCTGGCGCGCCTGCTGTTCGGGGCGCGGACGTCGCTCGGCCTTGCCCTCGCGGCATCGCTGGCCGCCATCCTGCTCGGCGTCGCCGCTGGCAGCATTGCCGGCTACGCCGGCGGGCCCGCGGACGAGATCCTGATGCGGGTGGCCGAGTTCGCGCTCGTGTTGCCCGCGGTCTACGTGGTGCTGGCGCTCCGATCGGTCCTGCCGCTGGTGTTGACGCCCTGGACCACCTTCTCGCTGATGACCGGCATCTTCGCCCTGGTCGGGTGGCCGTGGGTGGCGCGCGCCGTGCGCGGGACGATTGCCGCCGAGGCGTCTCGCGACTACGCGGTGGCGGCCCGGTCGCTCGGGGCCGGCCCCGCGCGCGTGCTCTTCGTGCACCTGCTGCCGGCCTGCCGCAACCTGGTCGCCACGCACGCCGTCCTGCTCGTGCCCGGCTTCGTGCTTTCCGAGGCGACGCTGTCGTACCTCGGCCTCGGGTTCCCGGACACGGTGCCCAGCTGGGGTTCGATGCTGCAGGACGCGGCCAACGTCAACGTGCTCTCGCGCTTTCCCTGGATGCTGCTGCCGGCGGCCGCGATCTTCCTGGTCACGCTGGCGGTGAACCTTTCCCTGGGGCGGCAGGCCAGGCCCGTTCCCGCGCCGGCGCAGATTGCCGCCGGGGGCGACCCGGCCGCCGGTAGAATCGGGGCATGAATCTCGAGGGCGTCTTCCCACCGATCGCGACGCCGTTTCGCGACGACGAGCTGGACGTGAAGGCTCTGCAGGCCAACGTCGCCCGGTACATGAGTACCGGCCTGGCCGGCATCCTCGTGCTCGGCTCGAACGGCGAGGCCCCGGCGCTCGACCCAGACGAGGGGTTCCGCGCCGCGGCCGCCGCGCGCGAGCGCGTTCCCTCCGACCGCACCCTCATCGTTGGCGCCGGCGAAGAGTCCACCAAGACGACGATTGCCGCGGTGAGGCGGGCCGCGAAGGCGGGCGCCGACGTGGTGCTGGTCCGCACGCCGTCGTACTTCAAGGCACAGCTCGACACCGAGGCCTTCGTGCAGCACTACACCGAGGTGGCCGACGCCTCGCCGGTCCCGGTGCTGCCGTACAACGTTCCCGGCCTGACCGGTGTGAAGCTGACCGCAGAGGCTGTCGCGAGGCTTGCGTCGCACCCGAACATCCCGGGCGTGAAGGACTCGAGCGCCGACCTCGCCCAGATTGCCGATCTGGTATCGATGACGCCGCCCGGGTTCAAGGTGCTGGTGGGCTCGGCGCCGACGCTCTATGCCAGCGTCTGCGTGGGGGCATCGGGCGCCATCGTCGCGGCGGCCTGCGTCGTTCCCGACCTGGTCGTCGAGCTGTTCGAGCTGTCGCGGGCGGGACGGCACGAGGAGGCGCGGGAGCTGCAGCGGCGGATCACGCCCCTTGCCAGGATGGTGACGAGCATGTACGGCGTGGCCGGCCTGAAGGCCGCGATGGACGCCGCCGGGTACGCCGGGGGGGCGCCGCGCCGGCCGCTCGGTCCCGCCAGTCCGCAGGCCCGCGAGGCCATCGCCGGGCAGCTGGCCGCGCTCGGCATCGAGGCCCACTGAGATGACGACACTTCCTTCGACCGAACGGCTGCTGCTCGGCCCCGGCCCCAGTCCCGTCGCGCCTCGCGTGCTCCGCGCGATGGCGGCGCCGGTGCTCGGCCACCTCGATCCCGACCTGCTCGCGCTGATGGACGAGACGCGCGAGCGGCTGCAGCGCCTCTTCCGGGCGCCGCAGGGTTCGCTGTGCCTCGCCGTCTCGGGCACCGGCACCTCGGGGCTCGAGGCGGTGGTGGCCAACCTGGTGCAGGAAGGCACACGCGTGCTCGCGGTGGTGACGGGATACTTCGGCGAGCGCCTGGCGCAGGTGTGCGCGCGGTACGGCGGCTACGTCCGGCGGCTCGACGTCGAGTGGGGCCGGGCGTGCGATCCGCAGGCCGTCCGCGAGGCGCTCGCCCGCGAGCGGGCCGACATCGTCTGCGTGGTGCACGCCGAGACCTCCACGGGCGTGCGCAACCCGGTGGAGGACGTGGCGAGGGTGGCACACCAGGCCGGGGCAATCGTGCTGGTGGACGCGGTGACGTCGCTCGGGGCCCACCCGGTGGAGGTGGGCGCCTGGGGCCTCGACGCCGTCTACAGCTGCACGCAGAAAGGGATTGGCGCCCCGTCCGGGCTGGCGCCGGTTGCCTTCACGCGGCCGGCCTTGCTGCACCGGGTCGCCTGCCGCAGCTTCTCGTTCGACCTCGCGCTGCTCGAGGACTACTGGCTGCGCCGCAAGTACCACCACACGATCTCGGCCCCGCTCGTCTACGCGCTTCGCGAGGCGCTCGCGGCCATCGACGAGGAAGGGCTCGAGGCGCGCTGGCAGCGCCACGAGCGGCACCACCGGGCGCTGGTGGCCGGGCTCGAGGCGATGGGGCTCGGCCTGCTGCCGCCGGCGGGCGAACGCCTCTGGACGCTCAACGCGGTGCGGGTCCCGGACGGCGTGGACGAGGTGCGCGCGCGGCGAGAGCTGCTCGAGCGCTTCAACATCGAAATCGGGTCGGGGCTCGGCCCGCTGGCGGGGAGGATTTGGCGCGTCGGCCTGATGGGGGCCGGCTCCACGCCGCAGACGGTGCTGCTCCTCCTCGGCGCGCTCGAGGCGGTGCTCCGGTCGCAGGGCTGCCGCGTGCCGGAAGGCGCCGGCACGGCGGCGGCCATTGGAGCGCTCTCGTGAGATCGCGGTCGCCGCGCGGCCGGCGGCTGGGGATCGGCCGGG
>JARKSS010000439.1 GCA_029974175.1 Vicinamibacterales bacterium | reverse complement strand
GATCTCGGTCGAAGACGATTGGGCCGTGCAGCGGCCTCTCGGCTCCTCGGGGGCGACGAACGTTTTCAAGGGCACCAAGCCCCCCGGGCCGTGCAAGCTCACCTTTGAGGCGGTCGATGCGGCCGAGTTCGACGATCTCCGTGAGCTGTTCGAGATGATGCGCCCGAAACCTGGCCAGGGCGCCGCGGGGACGGGTTCGACGGTGGGGTCGCCAGGATCGGCGGCCTACGGGAAGGGCTACGTCAATCAGAGCAGCAACTCGAACCCCGCGCCCACGATGACGGCGGACGATCTGCTCAAGAGCGCTCAAGCGGCGCTCAAGCAGCTTCAGGCTGGCGGCCCTGCGGCGGCCTCCCCGACGGCGGCGGGCCCCATCGCCTCGATCCTCTCGCCAGGGCCGAAGCCTCCGACGCTGTCGATCGAAAACGGCTATCTGAACTATCACGGGATCACGGCGATTTCGCGCAAGAGCTGGGATGGGCCGAAGCCAACCCCGACGAACAGCTTTCGGGTGGTGCTCGAGGTGGTGCTCCAGAAGGCCCCGATCAAGGCGGCAGTCGGCGCGGCCTCCACGCAGGCGTCACCCTCGGCGGGGAAAACGATCGCTTTTGGCGATGTGCAGGGCGCGCAAGCGGCCGCGGTTGCCGGCGGCGGCCCGGCTGCGAGCTCGCAGACGTTCAACAAGGCGGCGGCGGCCGCGGGTGCGGGGACGTGAGCACCCTCGGCACCGCTCGTATCCTCGTGGCCGATGTCCAGGTCCCTCCCTCGGGCGCCTGGTTCGCAACCGTTTCGCTTGACTCCTCCACGCTCCCGGCGCTCGGCGCGACGGTGCTCACGGTCGGCGATCTTCAGCTCCCGGGCGCGATCATCCGAGCGGACTGGGACGACGCTCCGAACGGCGGGCGGCCCATCGCCACGGTGCGCGGCGGAGCGGGGTGGCGCCTCCCGATCTTGGACAAGGCGGGGAAGCCGATCGCGGGCTCCTACGCGTCCGCGAGCGGCGTGAAGCTCTCCACGGTGCTCGCG
>JARKSS010000434.1 GCA_029974175.1 Vicinamibacterales bacterium | reverse complement strand
CGGGCCGCCCCGGCGGCGCCGCGCGGGCGCCGCGCCGCCCGGCCCTGCGCCCGGGCGGTCGGAGGCGTGCTCCCGCACGTCCGGTGAGAACCTCTCGTTCAGCCGGCTGGCCCCCCAAGTCACTTGGCTGGACCCTGCAGGGAGTACGAATGATTTCACGATCGATGCGCCTCGCCTCCGCAACGGCGATCGCCGCGGGCGTCCTCGCCGGCTGCGGGTCGGGGCTGCAGACGAAACCTCCCGCCGTCGCCCCTGCCGTTCCCGCCGAGGCCGCCGCCCCGGCTCCCGTGGCCCAGCCTCCCGCCGAAGATCCGATCCTCGCGCTCATCGCCGTGTCGCAGCGGCACTTCGAAGCGGGTCAGCAGGAGCTGAGCATCGGACACCTCGACCGGGCGCGGGAGGAGTTCAACAAGGCGCTCGACGTCCTGCTGCGGGCGCCGAACGGCGCCCGGACCGAGCCTCGCCTGCGGGAGCATTTCGACCGCCTGGTCGATCGGATCAGCACCTGCGAGGTGACCGCGCTCGCCCAGGGCGACGGGTTCAGCGAGCAGGCCACCGAGCCGGCCTCGATCGACGCCCTGCTGGAGCTGGCCACGCAGGTTCCCGACGCCGCCCCGTCGGCCGCCCTCAGCCGCCTGGTCGCCTCCGACCTCGAGGCGACCACCCACGACATCGAGATCCCGCTCAACGCGCGCGTGCTCGCGTACATCGAGCTGTTCCAGGGGAAGCTTCGCGACTGGATTGCCAGCGGCCTGGAGCGCGGAGCGCGCTACCTTCCGATGATCCAGGACGTCTTCCGCGCCGAGGGACTGCCGCTGGACCTCGCCTACATCCCCCTGATCGAGAGCGCCTTCAAGCCGAACGCGGTGTCGAGGGCAAAGGCGCGGGGCGTCTGGCAGTTCATGGCCCGGACGGCGCTGGCCCACGGCCTCAAGCGCGACTGGTACGTGGACGAGCGCTCGGACCCTGAGAAGTCCACGCGCGCCGCCGCCAAGTACCTCCAGTCGCTCGTCCGCACCTTCGACGGCGACTGGCACCTGGCGCTGGCGTCGTACAACGGCGGCCCCGGGCGGGTGCAGCGGGCGATGAAGCGGTTCAACAAGAACGACTTCTGGTCGCTTGCCGCCAACCCCAGGGCGTTGCCGCGCGAGACCCGGGAATACGTCCCGATGATCCTCGCGGCGATCGTCATCGCGCGCAACCCGGTCGAGTACGGCTTTGCCGCCGTGACGCCACCCCCCGACACCCTGCACGAGACGGTGCGCGTCACCCGTCCCGTGGATCTCCGCAGGATTGCAGAGTGGACGGGAACCTCCACCGAAGCCATCCAGGAGCTGAACCCCGAACTGCGGCGCTGGACGACGCCGGTCAGGAGCCCGGAGTACGAGCTGAAGGTGCCGCCGGGGACCGCGGAGATCCTCAAGGCACGGCTCGAGGCCGCCGACCCCGCCGAGATGGCCGCGCTCCAGTGGTACACCGTCAAGCGGGGCGAGACGCTGTCGAGCATCGCCCGGAAACTCGGCGTGAGCCGCGCCAACCTGGCCGAGGCCAACCACCTCTCCCTCCGGGCCCGCGTGGCGACCGGCCAGCAACTGATCATTCCGGCAGCGCCGACGCTGCTGCTCGCCTCCAATGCCGATCGTCCGGTGCCGACGGCCGCCTCCCGCCCGGTCGTGCCGGCCGACGCCGTTCCGGCAACGGCACCCGCGTCGCCCGAAGGCTCGGATCGGATTCGCGTCGTCTACCAGGTGAAGCGAGGGGACACGCTGTCGTCGCTCGCCCGCCAGTTCCGCACGAGCGTCGGAGCGATCAAGCGCTGGAACGGCCTCCGCTCTGACCGGCTGCAGACCGGCGCGCGGCTGACGGTCTTCGCGGCCGCCCGCCCGGAGAGCTAGCCACAACAGGATTCGCAGGAGGTCGCAGATCCTGCGGCCTCCTGCACCACCACGTTCGCATTTCTGCTCACCTACCTGATCCGCCAGCACCGCAGATCCTTCTGATTTTGGGGCGAATCCCGCGACTCCCGCGCGGGCGCGAGGCGGGTCGCGCCTTGCACTAGCAGGCGGCGTGCTCGCCAGCCTTCGCACCGCCGCGGTGTTCGGGCTCGACGTGTTCCCGGTGCAGGTGGAAGTGGAGGCGTCGTTCGGCCTGCCGTCCTTCAAGATGGTCGGCCTCCCCGACCCGAGCGTCCGCGAGAGCCGCGACCGGGTCCGCGCCGCGATCCGCAACTCCGGGTTCGACTTTCCCCCGATGCGCATCACGGTGAACCTGGCGCCGGCCGACGTGCGGAAGGCCGGGGCGTCCTTCGACCTGCCCATCGCGCTCGGCGTGCTCGCCGCAACCGGGGTACTGGCTCGCCGGCAGGTGCACGACGTCGTGCTGGTGGGCGAGCTGTCGCTGGACGGTGCGATCCAGGCCACGCGCGGGGTGCTTCCGGTCGCCGTCGCGGCACGCCGCGACGGGGTGGGCGCCATGATCCTGCCGGCCGCCAACGCCGCCGAGGCATCGGTCGTCGAGCCGCTCGACGTGATCCCGGTGTCGTCGCTGGCCGAGGCCGTCCGGGCGATCAACGAGCCGGGTTCGATCGCACGGCCGCCGCGGGCCATCCTGTGCCCTCCCTCGCCGGCGTGGGCTGTCGATCTGGCTGAGGTGCGAGGCCAGTCGCTCGCCCGCCGGGCGCTCGAAGTGGCTGCCGCCGGCGGACACAACCTGCTTATGGTCGTGCCGCCGGGCGCCGGCAAGACGATGCTGGCTCGGCGCCTCCCCGGGATCCTGCCGCCGCTCACCTTCGACGAGTCGCTCGAGAGCACGGCCATCCACTCGGTCTGCGGCCTGCTGCCGCCCGGTTGCAGCCTGCTGGCCGACCGCCCCTTCCGCGCTCCGCACCACACCATCTCGGAGGTGGCGCTGGTCGGCGGTGGATCGCTGCCGAGGCCGGGGGAGATCTCGCTCGCGCACAACGGCGTGCTGTTCCTGGACGAGATG
>JARKSS010000406.1 GCA_029974175.1 Vicinamibacterales bacterium | reverse complement strand
CTCGATTCGGGGAGATGAGCGGCGAGCAGTCGTCAGTCGGACCCGTGGCGTTCGGGCGCCGGCCGCTGGGAACGCAGGCGGCCCCGCCTGCGGGGCCGGTGGCCCGACCCCGGCCGACTGATGACTGCCCGCCGCTCACCTGACGGCGCCGGCCCGGCGCCGGCTCGGTGGTTCGGGGGCGTGGGGGAGACATGGCGCGAAAGCTGAGGACCGACGCGTGGCTGTTCGGCGGCACGCTCGTGCTGCTCGCCGTCAGCATGGCGTTCGTCTACAGCGCCTCCGCGCACCGCGCGCAGGCCGAGTACTACCTCGTCCGCCAGGGACTGTGGGTGCTGCTCGGCGTGGCCCTGATGCTGGTCACCATGCGGGTGGACTACCGCAAGTGGAGCCACCCGCGGGTCGTCCAAGCCCTCGTCGGCGCGTCGCTCGTCGGGCTGGTGGCGGTCTTCTTCGCCCGCCCGGTCAACAACGCGCACCGGTGGCTCGGCATCGGGGGCGTCGGCGTGCAGCCCTCCGAGTTCGCGAAGCTCGTGGTGGTCCTCTTCGCCGGCGCCGTCGTCGCCGCGCGCCTCGAGGCGCGTGAGTCGCCGCTGCCGGCCTTTGCCAAGGTCGGCGTGCTGGTGTTCGTCTTCGCGGCCCTGATCCTGGCCGAGCCCGACATGGGGAGCGCCCTGGCACTGACGGCCGTGGCGGGAGCCGTCGTGTTCACCGCCGGCATCCCGGCCAAGTGGCTCGCGACGCTGCTGCTGGTGCTGCCCGTGATCGCCTACAAGCTCGTGATGATGGAGCCCTACCGGCGGCAGCGGATCTTCGCGTTCCTCGCCCCGTTCGAGCACCGCCGCGAGGCCGGCTTCCAGGTCGTGCAGTCCCTCATCGCGGTGGGGTCGGGCGGGATCCTCGGCAAGGGCTTCATGCAGGGGGTGCAGAAGCTGTTCTACCTGCCCGAGGCCCACAACGACTTCATCTACGCGGTCATCGCCGAGGAGAAGGGGCTGGTGGGCGCCTCGCTCGTGCTCGCCTGCTTCGTGCTCCTCGCGTGGCGGGGTTTCCGCGTGGCGAGGCACGCCCCCGACGCCTTCGGGTCGCTCGTCGCAGTCGGCATCACCACGATGATCGGCCTGCAGGCGCTCACGAACATGAGCGTGGTGCTCAGCCTCGTGCCGGCCAAGGGGATCGCGTTGCCGTTCGTGAGCGCGGGCGGCTCGTCGATGCTGGTGAGCCTGGGCGCCATGGGGATCCTGCTGAACATCTCGCAGCAGGCGTCGGCGACCACCTAGACGTGTTTCGGCCGGGCGGGCACCGCCCGGCGGGAGAGTTGTGCTCGGACGCACCCGGAAGATTCACTTCGTGGGCGTTGGCGGCAGCGGCATGAGCGGCATCGCCGAACTGCTGGCCAACCTGGGCTACTCGGTGAGCGGCTCGGACGCGAAGCTCTCGGCCGTGACCGATCACCTGGCCTCGCTGGGAGTCCAGGTGGCCGAGGGCCACGACGCCCGGCACGTGGGGGACGCCGACGTGGTCGTCTACTCGTCGGCGATCCGGCCGACCAACCCCGAGATCGTGGAGGCCATGCGCCGCCACGTGCCGGTGATCCCGCGCGCCGAGATGCTCGCCGAGCTGATGCGGCTGAAGTACGGCATCGCGGTGGCGGGGGCGCACGGCAAGACGACCACGACCTCGATGATCGCGCTGGTGCTCGAGCGTGCCGGCCTGGATCCCACGGCCGTCATCGGCGGGCGCCTCAGCGCCTTCGGCAGCAGCGCCCGGCTCGGGAAAGGCGACTTCATGGTGGCCGAGGCCGACGAGAGCGACCGGTCGTTCCTCAAGCTCTCGCCCGCGATCGCGGTGATCACCAACATCGACCAGGAGCATCTCGAGAGCTACCGTGGCTTCGAGGACCTTCAGCAGGCGTTCGTCACCTTCGCGAACAAGGTGCCGTTCTACGGCGCCGTCGTGGCCTGCGCAGACGATCCCCACCTGCGGCGGCTCCTCCCGTCGGTCTCGCGCCGCGTGGTGACCTACGGCCTCGACGAGCCGGCCGCCGGCTACCGGGGTGTCGAAGTCGCAGGCTCGGGCTTCGAGTGGCGCTGCCAGGTGGTGCGGAACCTGCCCGGCGGCGGTCCCGGCGGCCACGCGGTCCCGAGGCGGCTTGGCGAAATCGTTCTCCGCGTGCCCGGCCGCCACAACCTTCAGAACGCGCTGGCGGCGGTGGCGGTCGGGCTCGAGCTGGACGTGCCGTTCGCGCGGATCGCCGCCGCGCTCGAAGCCTTCCGCGGCGCCGAGCGGCGCTTCCAGAGCCACGGCGAGGTTGGCGGCGTACTGGTGATCGAGGACTACGGCCACCACCCGACGGAGATCGCGGCGGTGATCGAGGCGGCGCGCTCGGCGCTGAACCGCCGGCTGCTCGTCGTTTTCCAGCCGCACCGCTACTCGCGCATGCGGGGCCTGATCGACCGTTTCGGCCCCGCCCTGTCGGGGGCCGACGAGATCGTCCTCACCGACATCTACGCCGCGGGCGAGGACCCGATCCCCGGCGTGACGATCGACCTGCTGGCCGAGCACGTGCGGCGCGCCGTGACAGCACCGCTGCACGTCGTCCGGGCGATCGCCGACGTGCCGCGGGAGGTGGCGCGGATCGCCCGGCCGGGCGACGCGGTGATCCTGCTCGGGGCCGGCTCGATCGGCGGCGCGGCCGAGCCCGTCGTCGCGGCACTGGCCGCCTCGGCCGCCGGCCGCAACGGAGAGGAGCGCGGCTGATGCCGGTGACCGCCCCGGCCGATCGGCGCTTTCTCCGGGCGCAGGTGAAGCCGGCCCGGCGACGCACCGCGTGGAAGCCGCGGCTGCGGGCGGCCGGACAAGTTGCGGCGGTGGCGGCCCTCGGCTGGCTGGCCTGGGGCGGGGCTAGGATGGTGGCCTCCTCGAGCCTGCTGCGGGTCGAAGACCTGCGCGTGACGGGCAACGCGCGGATGTCGCACGGCGAGGTGCTCGCGCTGGTGGACGGGCTGCGGGGGCAGAACATCCTGTCGGTGCGGCTGGACGAGTGGCGGGAGCGGCTCCTCGAGTGCCCGTGGGTGGCCGACGCGTCGCTGCGGCGCTCGCTGCCGTCAACCATCGAGATTTCGATCGTCGAGCGGACGCCGCTGGCCATCGGCCGCATCGGCGAGGAACTGTTCCTCGTGGACGAGCGCGGCGTGCTGATCGACGAGTGGGGGCCGCGCTACGAGGATCTCGATCTCCCGATCCTCGACGGCCTCGCCGGCAAGGCGGGGGAGGAGGACGCGAGGCGCGCGGCGCTCGCGGACCGGCTGCTGCGGGACGTGAGGCGGCAGCCCGACATCGGTCGGCGCATCTCGCAGGTGGACGTCTCAGACCCGCACAACGCCGTGGTGATCGTCGACCAGGACACGGCGCGCGTGCGGCTGGGCGACCGGGACTTCCTCGCGCGGCTGCGGGCGTACCTCGAGGTGGCTCCCACGCTTCGCGAACAGGTGCCCGCGATCGACTACGTGGACCTCCGGTTCGGCGAGCGGCTCTACGTCGCACCGCTCGGCGCGGCGGCGCACGGTTCACGGGGGGCGGCGCGCGGCGGGCGCTGAGGCGCAGCCGGGCCACGGGTGTGAAGGGACTGCGGGCGTTGCGCTTTTCTGTCGTCCGGGTGGAGGGGGCGAGTGGCACGCAAGGAGCGGTACATCGTCGGGCTCGACGTCGGGACGTCGAAGGTCGCCGCCATCGTGGCCGAGCCCTCCGAGGCCGAGGAACTCAACATCGTCGGCATGGGGGTTGCCGAGTCGCACGGCATCCGCCGCGGCCTGGTGGTGAACCTCGAGGCAGCCGTCGAGTCGATCAAGAAGGCGATCGTCGAGGCGGAACTGACGGCCGGGATCGAGATCGACAACGCGTACCTTGCGCTCTCGGGGCCGCACGTCAAGGGGTTCAACAGCCGCGGCGTCGTCGCTGTCGCCGGCAAGAACCACGAGATCGGGCCCGAGGATCTCAGCCGCGCGATCGAGGCGGCCAAGGCCGTCTCGCTCCCGAGCGGCCGGCAGATCATCCTCGTCCTTCCGCAGGACTTCGTCGTGGACGACCAGGATGGGATCACCGCGCCCATCGGCATGACCGGTGCGCGGCTCGAGGTGAACGTCCACATCGTCACCGGTGGTGTGACCGCGACGCAGAACCTGATCGCCTGCGTCAACCGGGCCGGCGTGCAGGTGCGCGGCACCGTCCTCGGCCAGCTGGCCGCCAGCGATGCCGTGCTCTCGCCCGACGAGAAGGACCTCGGCGTCTGCCTGCTCGACATCGGCGGCGGGACCAGCGACCTGGCGATCTTCGAGCGGGGCAGTCTCTGGCACACGGCCGTGATCGGCGTCGGCGGAGATCACTTCACCAACGACATCGCCGTGGGGCTGCGCATGCCGATCCCCGAGGCCGAGCGCCTGAAGCGGCGAAGCGGCTGCGCGCTGTCGTCGATGGTCGATGACGAGGAGACGATCGAGGTGGCCAGCGTCGGCGGCCGCCGCCCGCGCGTGATGGGGCGCCGGATTCTCACCGAGGTCCTGCAGCCCCGGGCCGAGGAGATCTTCCACCTCGTCTGGGACGAGATCCGCAGCGCCGGCTACGAGAAGTCGCTGAACTCGGGCATCGTCCTCACCGGCGGCGGCGCCATCCTGGAGGGCCTGCCTGAGATCGCGGAGCAGATCTTCGACCTGCCCATCCGGCGGGGGGTGCCGGTGAACGTCGGCGGGGGGCTTGCGGACCACGTGAGCAGCCCGGGGCTTGCGACGGCGGTCGGCCTCGCGCAGCGGGCGAAGCGGCTCTGGAAGCAGGACGTGCCCGTCAACGGCGGCGACGCGTTCTCGAGGGTGGCGGGGAAGATCGGACGGATCTGGCGCGAGTTCTTCTGAGGGACGGTCGGGGGCGGTGGGGCGACACGGGGAGGCGTGCATGGCGAACGCGGACACGGTGCGGCTCGAGGCGGACAGCCTGCGGATCCAGCTGGGAGAGGATCAGCGGCGCCTCGGCGCGCGCATCAAGGTCATCGGAATCGGCGGCGGCGGCAGCAACGCCGTCAACCGGATGGTCCGGGCGGGCTTTCCGGGGGTGGAGTTCATCGTCGCCAATACCGACGTCCAGGCGCTGCAGCTGAGCGAAGCCCCGATCAAGGTCCAGCTCGGCGGCAAGCTCACCCGCGGCCTCGGGGCGGGCGCCGACCCGAGGGTCGGCCGTGCCGCCGCGCTCGAGGACACCGAGCGGCTGCTCCAGGTGCTCGAGGGCGCCGACATGGTGTTCGTCACCGCCGGCATGGGCGGCGGGACCGGCACGGGGGCCGCGCCCGTCGTCGCCTCGCTCGCCGGCGAGATGGGCGCGCTCACCATCGCCGTCGTGACCAAGCCGTTCGCGTTCGAGGGCGGCCGCCGCAGCAAGCAGGCCCAGGCCGGCCTCGCCGAGCTCCGCGAAGCGGTTGACAGCGTCATCACCATCCCGAACGAGCGGCTCCTCGCGGTGGACCGGTCGCTCACGCTTGTGCACGCGTTCGAGGCGGCCGACGACGTGCTGCGCCAGGCCATCCAGGGGATCTCCGACCTGATCCTCGTCCCCGGGCTCATCAACCTCGACTTCGCCGACGTGAAGGCCGTGATGGCGGGCCGCGGCGTCGCCGTGATGGGCACCGGCGTCGCCGAGGGGACCGACCGCGCGGTCGAGGCCGCGCGACGCGCCATCTCGAGTCCCCTGCTGGAGGAGGCGTCGGTCGAAGGTGCCCAGGGCGTGATCATCAACATCACCGGCGGGTCCGACCTTGGGCTCGGCGAGGTGAGCGACGCCTCGGAGATCATCCACTCGGCGGCTGATCCCGACGCCAACATCATCTTCGGCGCGGTCGTGGATCCCACGCTCGGCTCGAAGGTGAAGATCACCGTGATCGCCACCGGGTTCTCCAAGCAGGACGGGCGGGCAGCCGACACCGCCGACACGCCGGTGGACCTGCGGAACTACAGCTCGTGGTACCGCGAGCACCACGACCCGGCCGTCGCCACGGCCTCCGGCGCGGCTCCAATCCCGGTGCGACGGCGTGCGGCGGTCGTCACCCCGGCATTCCGGCAGCCCGTCGAGATTGCCGAGACGGCCGCCTCCGGCGCCGACGAGCATCCCTTCGACGTGCCCGCATTCCTGCGGCGCCAGCGGGAAGGCTGAGCCGTGTCACTCGTCTGCCGCGTTCCCCAGGGTGCCGGGGTCGGCGTGGTAGACTAGAAACACCCACGGCACAGGTGACCGGCGCCTCTTGAGGCGCAGCCGGACGACAACCGGCTGCGCTGCGCGTCCGGGTCCTTCCGCCCACACCCGGCACGATGACATCCTGGACGACGCGCGAGCGCATGCGGGCGATCCTGTCCCGCGAAACGGGCACCATCCGCAAGCCCCACGCCGGCCGCCTTCGCGTCGCCCTGGCATTTCCCAACACCTACCACGTGGGGATGTCGAACCTCGGCTTTCAGACGGCCTATCGCCTCCTCAACGAAGCCGAGGAGGTCTCGTGCGAGCGGGTGTTCCTGCCGCCCCGGCAGGAACTGAACGCGTCGAGGAACCAGCGTGCCGCGGCCGAGCGCCTGGTCAGCCTCGAGACCCAGACGCCGGTCGCCGACTTCGATCTCCTCGCCTTCTCGGTGTCCTTCGAGTGGGACTACGTGAACCTGCTGACGATGCTCCGCCTCGCGGGGCTGCCGCTGCGGGCATCGGAGCGGAACTACTACCACCCGCTCGTCGTGCTGGGCGGCGCCGTCACGTTTCTCAACCCCGAGCCGCTCGCTCCTTTCGTGGACGTGGTGTGCGTGGGCGAGGGCGAGGTGCTCGTGCCCGACCTGATCCGGGAGGTCGCACGCAGCGGCAGTCGCCGTGAACTGCTCGAGGCGCTGTCGGGTCGCCCCGGGTTCTACGTGCCCTCGCTCGTGGACGTGTCGTACGACGAAGCGGGCCGCATCTCGGCGATCACGCCGGTCCCGGGGAGCAGCGCCTCGGTGCCGGTGCGAAAAGCGGTCGCAAAGGGGGCCGAACTTGGCGATCCGCCGTCCACGACCGTGTTCACGCCCGACACCGAGTTCGGGTCGCGCCTGCTCATCGAGGTCGTGCGAGGCTGCGCCCGAGGCTGCCGCTTCTGCTGGGCCGGGTACAACTACCTCCCGGTGCGCGCCTTCGACGCCGGCCGGGTGCTTCAGATCGCGGGGGCGGCCCGCCCTCACGCCTCACGCGTCGGGCTCGTGTCGATCGCGCTCTGCGATCACCCCGAGATCGAGCGGATCCTGGCGGGCCTCGCCGCGATGGGGTATCACATCAGCCCGGCGTCGCTGCGGCTCGACGAGCTGACCACGCCGATCGTGGCAGCGCTTCGCGACAGCGGCGAACGCTCGATCGCCATCGCACCCGAGGCCGGGTCAGACCGCCTGCGCCGCGTGGTGAACAAGGCCATCACCAACGAGGAGATCCTCGAGCGGGCGAGCCTCGCGTTCGAGGCCGGCACCGAGAACCTCAAGCTCTACTACATGATCGGCCTGCCGACCGAGACCGACGAGGACCTCGTGGCGATCCGCGACCTCACCGCCGCCATCCGCGACCGCATGCTGCGCTGCCGGCGGCATCGCGGCGCGGCAGGCCGGATCGCGGCCAGCGTGAACCCGCTCGTTCCGAAGCCCGGCACCGCCTACCAGTGGTGGCCGATGGACGCGCCGGCGGCGATCGAGCGGAAGACGAAGCGGCTGCGGCAGCTGGTGTCGGGCCTCGACCACGTGTACTTCTCGATCAAGTCGGAGCGCCATGCCTACTACCAGGCGATGCTTTCACTCGGCGACCGGCGCGTGGCTGGCGTGATTGAGGCCGCCGAGCGGAACGGGGGCCAGTGGCGCGCCGCCGTCGAGGAGGCCGGCCTCGACCCCGACTGGTACGCCTGCCGGGATCGCACGGCCGACGCGCTGCTGCCCTGGCACGTGGTTGGGGGCGGCGTGCCCGAGCGGTTCCTCCGCCGCGAGTTCGCGCAGGGCGTCGGGGAAGGCGTCAATCCGCCGTAGCCGCCTGCTCTTCGTAGTCCTGGTACGCCTGCAGGATCATGTCGCGCACCCGCTCCTGCGCGCCCGAGTCGACGATCGGCCGAAGCAGCGCGAAGCTGCGGCGCTCGCCGTTGACCGAGTACTGGCGGGCCGGGAAGGTGACGTTGCGTCCGCTGCCGTTGCGGCGTTCCCAGATCGCGAAGCCAATCAGCTTCAGGCCGTCGAGGATTCCCTCGGTGAAGTGCAGCTCGGCCTCCGCCAGCTTGCCCGGCGGGTTCCCCTTCTCGTTCCGGCTGATCTTGACCACCATGGCAGCCTCCGTTGGCCGCGGGACGCGGCGGGATTCGACGCGCCCGGGCGACCGGTGAGACGGCAAGCGGCGTTCCAGGACCGCCGAACGGGGGCGTTCGTGCAAGCCGCTCACCCGGAGGCGGATGCGGGGAGGGCGGCGACAGGGCGCACGCCGGGCGGGCCGGCGGCCTCCGGCACATCGCCGCGGGTTGCAGAGGCTGCTGTCGAGCGGCAATCATAGGGCATGCGCATCATCGGCCTCGGGATCGACGCCACCGAGATCCCTCGAATCGCGGACACGATGGCCGCGTACGGCGACCGTTTCCTGCAGCGGGTGTTCACCGAGGGCGAAATCGCCTACTGCAGCGGCCGCCGCCGCGCCGCGCAGCACTTCGCGGCACGCTTCGCGGTCAAGGAGGCGGCGATGAAGGCGCTCGGCACCGGCCACTCCCGGGGCGTGCTCTGGCGCGATATCGAGGTCGTCCGGCGCGGCGGACCGCCGCAACTGCGGTTGCATGGCGGCGCGGCGCGCCGCTTCGAGGCGATGGGGGGACGCGACTCGCTCGTGACCATCACCCACACCGACACGCTCGCGTTCGCGCAGGTGCTCCTTTTCGGTCACGATTCTCACGGGGACGCGGAGTGACAAGCGGACCGGACGGCTTTCTCTGGAAGGACGAGCCGTGGGGGCGGTCGCTGCGCTCGGCGACCCTCGCCGTCCTGGCCGACCATCTCTTCACCACCTGCCAACTGCGGTTGCGGGGTGTTCGCGAAGCGGAGGAGTGGGCCGCCGTCGCGCAGGCGCTGGGCGTGGACAGCCGGCACGTCGCAAGGCTGAAGCAGGTGCACGGCCGCGAGGCTGTCGTCCTGAGGAGGGGCGCCGCGATCCCTTCAGACACCGCCTCCCGGCCTCACGCCGACATCATTGCCACCGACGATCCATCGCTGGCGATCGCCGTGCAGGTGGCCGACTGCGTGCCCCTGCTGATGGCGGGGCCGGGCGGGCGGGTGGTGGCGGCGGTTCATGCCGGCTGGCGGGGCACCTGTGCGGCGGCCGCCGTCAGCGGGGTCGAGGCGCTCGAGAAGGAGTTCGGCGCACGGCCCGCCGACCTCGTCGTGGCCGTGGGGCCCAGTATCGGACCGTGCTGCTACGCGGTCGGCGACGAGGTTCTCGAGCAGTTCGAGGCGGCGCACGAGAACGCCGCCCGCTGGTTCCGCCGCGACCAGGATGGACGGCTGCGCCTCGACCTGTGGACCGCCAACGTCGACCAGCTCGAGGAGGCGGGCGTGCCCCGCGCCTCGATTCGACTGTCGCGCCTCTGCACCGCGTGCCACCCCGGGCTGTTTCACTCCTACCGCCGCGACGGCCCCGGCACTGGGAGGATTGCCGCCGCGATCAGGGCGAGGCCAGGCGGTTGGTGACGCCCTACGGCCGGCTCCTGCCGCGTGCCGCCTCGTCCATCGCCTCGTTGGCGAGGCGGTCGGCCTCGGTGTTGCGTTCGCGGCGAACGTGTTCGAAGCGGACCTGGCCGATGGCGCGCGTCAGGGCGCACGCCTCGCGGTACAGCGGCTGGAGGCCGGGGTTCTTGACGCGGTAGACGCCGAGCATCTGCTTGACGAGCAGTTCGGAATCCGAGCGAATCAGCAACGGGCTGGCACGGTGGTCGAGGGCCCAGCGGAGGGCGGCGAGCAGCCCGTGATACTCGGCGACGTTGTTGGTGGCCACGCCGAGCGACCCGTGGAACTGCTCGACGAGGTTGCCCGACGCGTCTTCGATGCGGACGCCGAAGCCGGCCGGTCCGGGGTTGCCCCGGGAGCCGCCGTCGATGTAGGCGACAATCACCGGGACGCTCCCGCCCCGGCATCAGACGGCGTATCGCCCGCGAAGTAGAGGATGCGCTGGCAGCTGTCGCACTGGTGGATGGTGTTGTTGGCGAGGACCTCGTTGAAGACCTGCGGCCGAAGCCTGACGTGGCAGGCCGTGCAGAGCCCCGCGCGGGCCTCCGCGAGGGCCTGGCCCCGCCGGTTCCGGGCGATCGTTTCGTAGCTGGCGAGCAGGTCGGCGGGAAGCTGGCTGGCGACCTCGACGCGGGCGGCAGCCTTGCGGCGCAGCTCCTCCTCGAGCGACGCGGTTTCCTTCTCGAGGCGGGCGCGCTCTTCCTCCACCGCCTTCTGGTCGTCCTTCAAGCGGGCGTCGGCCGCCTTGACCGCGGCGGCCAGGTCGTCGTTGGCGAGCATCTGCTCGAGCAAGCGGTCCTCGAGGCGCCCCACCTCCTTCTGCGCCACCTCGATCTCCTTCTGCATCGCCTGGTATTCCTTGTTGGTCTTCACCTCCATCAACTGGTCCTTGTACTTCGCGAGGCGCGACTGGACGGCGGCGAGATCCTTCTCGATGGACCGGCGCGCGGCTTGTCCCCGCTCGGCCGCTTCCTTCGCCGTGGCGAGGCCGGCCCGCGCCGATTCGAGGCGGGTGTCGAGCGCGGCGATCAGGTTCGGATGATCCGCCACCCGCCGCCGGGCCGTTTCTGTGAAGGTGTCGATCTGTTGCAGGCGGATGAGGCGTTCGAGATCAGGATCCATGGAAATCTGTGGTGGGCCCACCAGGATTCGAACCTGGGACAGGCCGGTTATGAGCCGGCGGCTCTGACCGCTGAGCTATGGGCCCGGGATCCGACGACAAGCGGGCCGGCAGGGCAGCCGGCGTGACCAGTCTACTCCCGTCCGTTCTTCACGGGGCATTTTACCTCTCAAGGCCAGAACGACGGCGGCGAGTGTGCTATCGTGGGCCCGGGCGAGCCGGACGGTGCGCACGGTGGCAGAATCCGACCCACGCACGACCTCGCTGATTCGCCTCCGGTGGGGCGCCGTGGCCGGCGAGGCATTCAGCCTCCTGGTCGCGCGGTACACCGTCGGCGCCGACCTTCCCCTGTCACCCGCCCTCGCGCTGGTGGGCCTGATGGCGGCGACCAACGTCGCGCTTGCGCTCGCGCTGCGCGGCCGTCCGCTCCGCGCGCCCCGGTGCGCGGCGGTGCTCGCGTTCGACGTCCTGCAGCTCACCGCGCTGCTCGCGCTGGTCGGCGGAGCCTCGAACCCCTTCAGCATCCTGTACCTCGTTCAGATCAGCATGGCGGCGCTCATCCTCGGCCCGCGCTGGACCTGGGGTCTCGCGGGACTTGCGGCCGCCGCGTACGCGGCGCTGTTCGTGCTGGTGCCCGCGCCGGTGATGATGCACGACCACACTGGAGAAGGCTTCGCCTCGCACCTGCGGGTGATGTGGATTGCGTTCACGGCGGCGGCGGCGTTGACGACGTACTTCGTGGCCCGGCTGTCGGGCGAACTCGAGCGCCGCGAGTTGGAGCTGCGCGACGTGCGCGAGCTTGCCGCCAGGCACGAGAGGGTGGCCGCGCTGACGACGCTGGCAGCGGGCGCGGCGCACGAGCTGGGAACGCCGCTCGGGACCGTGGCGGTGGCGGCTGGTGAACTGCATCGCGCGGTCGAGAAGGCAGGCGGACCGCTGGCTTCGGCGATGCGCGACGATCTGCGCCTGATCCGGCAGGAACTCGATCGCTGCCGGCGCATCCTCGACGGCATGGCAGCCGGCTCGGGCGACCTGGTGGGCGAGGCGCCGGCGGCCCTCGAGGTCTCGGCGCTGGTTCAGGAGGTGAAGGCGGCGCTGCCGCCAGGCCGCGCGTCGCGCCTCGATGTTCGGGACGGCGGTCCCGGCCAACTCGTCGCGCCCCGCCGGGCGCTCGCAGGCGCGGTGGCGAACCTTGTTCAGAACGCCTTCGACGCCGCGCCCGACGGCCGCGTCAAGCTGCGGGTCGCACCGTTGCCCGGCGGTGGCGTGCGGATCACCGTGGAGGACCGCGGGCCCGGCATGGCTTCCGAGGTGCTGGCGCGCGTGGGCGAGCCGTTCTACACCACCAAGCCGCCCGGGCAGGGTCTTGGCCTCGGGCTGTTCCTGGCCCGTTCGCTGGCCGACCGGCTGGGCGGCCGGTTCGACATCGAGTCCACCCCGGGTGCCGGCACCCGTGTGTCGATGGAGCTTCCGCCGGCGGCAGCCTGGAGCGCACGAGGGTGAGCGACGCCGAGCTTCCCCGTTCACTGCTGATCGTCGAGGACGACGAGGCGCTGCGCGAGCGGCTCGCGCGCGCGTTCCGCGACCGCGGGTACGAGGTGCGGCAGGCGGCGAACGCCGAGGCGGCGCTCGCCGCGGCCCG
>JARKSS010000392.1 GCA_029974175.1 Vicinamibacterales bacterium | reverse complement strand
GGCCCACTCGTCCGCGGGGACCAGGAGCCTTTCCTTGACCCAGTCGAGGAGCTCCTCGGGCGAGCGCGGCGCATAGCCCTCATACAGCCGCTGGGCCTTCTGCTCGAAAGTCTCGGCGAGGGCGGGGTCGAGCCGGGGGCGCAGCTCGGGGGTAAACACGGCCTCCCGGATCAGGTCGTCGCTGAGGCTGGACGGCCCCCGGCGCGGGGCTGAATCGTCGGCGTACATGAGCGTGTTGTTCACGCCCCAGAGGATGCCCCGCGAGAACGGCGACGGCGCGTCCGTGACGGTCTCGGTGCAGCGGATCTCGCCCGCGTGCAGCTCGCCGAGCAGCCGTTTGAGGGCCGGCAGGTCGAACTCGTCCTGGAGGCACGTGCGCCAGGTCTCCGTGAGGATGGGGAAATCCTCGCAGCGATAGACGGCGTCGAGGAGGCGCTTCGACCGCTGCCGGGTGAGCCACAGGGGCATGCGGCGCCGGCCCGCCGGGCGGGGCAGGAGCAGGGCGCGCGCGGCATTCTCGCGGAAGCGCGCCCCGAACAGTCCCGTCTGTTCGAGTTTGCGGCGCAGGAGCGGTTCGACCGACTCGGGGGTCACGAGCGCCAGCACCTCGGCGATGCCGCAGCCCTCGGGCAGAAACAGGGCGATGCAGTCGTTGTCGGCGTACACCTCGAGGCGCTCGCCGTGGACGTCTTCCCACGCCTGGGCGAGGGCGTACGCCAAGGGGCGGTTCAGGCTTCCGCCCCACAACGTGTGGAGGATGACGCGTGCGAGTTCGCCGCCCCCGGCCAGGTCGCGGCAACGTTCCATCAGGATGTGGTGGCGGTGGGGCAGGGGGGCCCGGGTCGCGGCGCGCTGGCGCCGGAGGAACCCGGCCAACGCATCGGCAGCCCGCGGCGCGAGGCCGTACTCGCGCTGGAAGGCCGCGGCGGGTCCGGGGTCATCGGGGCCGGCTCGGTCGAGGAGGCCATCGGCCCACTCGAGGCATGCGCCGAGCCGTTCCGAAAAGTGGAACGCGCGGTTGAGGTTCTCGGCCCGCCAGAACGGCACGTCCGATGCGCGCGGCGCCACGGGATCGACCAGGACGTCGCTGTGGGTGATCGCGCGGATCTTCCACGACTGCATCCCGAGCGCGAAGGTCTCGCCGACCCGGCTTTCCCAGACGAACTCCTCGTCGAGCTCGCCGATCCGG